>JASFOZ010000093.1:0-11192 GCA_050116255.1 Desulfarculaceae bacterium | reverse complement strand
TGTCAACGTGGACCCGGGCACCATGAACCCCTTCCAGCACGGCGAGGTCTATGTGACCGATGACGGCGCTGAGACCGACCTTGACCTGGGTCACTATGAGCGTTTCACCCATGCCAAAGAAAGCAAAAAATGCAACCACACCACCGGCTCCATCTACTACAGCGTACTCACCAAGGAGCGGCGGGGAGATTATCTGGGGGGCACGGTTCAGATCATCCCCCATATCACAGATGAAATAAAAAACGCCGTCCAGGGGTCGGTAAACGGCGTTGATCTGTGCATTGCCGAGATCGGCGGCACGGTGGGCGATATCGAGTCCTTGCCCTTCTTGGAAGCGATCCGCCAATTCAGAGCGGACGTGGGCAAGGAAAACGTCCTCTACATTCATGTAACCCTGGTTCCCTACATCAAGACCGCCGGCGAGCTCAAGACCAAACCCACCCAGCATTCCGTAAGCGAACTGAGGCGGGTGGGCATCCAGCCCGACATCCTGCTCTGCCGCACCGAACAGCCCCTGGATAAAAACCTCAAAGACAAGATAGCCCTGTTTTGCAACGTGGAAACAGAGGCGGTTATCACCGCCGTGGACGTGGAAACCATCTACGAGGTCCCGCTGAGGTTTCACGAACAGGGTCTGGACGAACAGGTCTGCCGCAAACTGAACATCTGGACCCGCCAGCCCCAACTGCAGAACTGGGAGGACCTGGTCTATAAGCTCAAAAACCCCGCCCATGAGGTCACCATCGCCATGGTGGGCAAATACGTGGACCTGCGCGAGTCATACAAAAGCCTGAACGAGGCCCTGTGTCATGGCGGCGTGGCCAACAACGCCAAGGTGAACATCAATTTTGTGGATTCCGAAGAAGTGGAGCGCAAAGGGGTCGACCTGATCCGCGATGTGGACGGTATCTTGGTGCCCGGCGGGTTCGGCGCCCGGGGCGTGGAAGGCAAAATAGCGGCGGTCAATATGGCCCGCGAGGAAAAGATCCCTTATTTCGGCATCTGTTACGGCATGCATATGGCAGTGGTGGAGTTCGCCCGCAATGTGTTGGGTTGGACCGAGGCCCACACCTCTGAGATAGACCCCAACACCCCCTATCCGGTGATCTACCTGATGCGCGAATGGTTCGACTACCGGACCCAAAAGATAGAAAAGCGCGACGAACTCAGCGACATGGGGGGCACCATGCGCCTGGGGGCCTATCCCTGCAAACTGGTGCCCGAGACCCTGGCGGCCCAGGCCTACCGCACCGATGAGATCAGCGAACGCCACCGCCACCGCTATGAGTTCAACAACCAGTTTAAGCAGGCCCTGGAGGATGCGGGCATGGTGGTGGGCGGCACCAGCCCGGACGGGGAACTGGTGGAGATGGTGGAGCTAAAAGACCATCCCTGGTTTTTGGGTTGCCAGTTCCACCCGGAGTTCAAGTCCCGGCCCATGGACCCCCACCCTCTTTTCCGGGACTATATCCGGGCGGCCCTTAGGTATCACAACCAAAAAAAATCCTGACCCTTCGCCCTAATTGAGTTATATCTTAGGCCAAGCGCCTTAAGGGCAGGAGGGACCTCTTATGGATAACCAGCAAACGCCGCTTTCCCTGCAAGGCCGGTCCTTTGGCCGGGGATCTCTTTTCGCCATCTGCGGGCCCTGCGTAATCGAAGACAGCGAATCGCCTTTGTTCATAGCCGAGCGCCTGGCTCAGATCTCCCAGCGGCTGGACCTGCCCCTGGTGTTCAAGGCCAGCTATGACAAGGCCAACCGCACCAGCGTACAGAGCTTCCGGGGCCCCGGCCTGGAAGAGGGCCTCAAGCTGCTGGCCCGGGTGAAAGAAAAGTCCGGTCTGCCGGTGCTCAGCGATGTGCACCAGCCCGGCCAGGTGCCCCAGGCCGCTGAGGTGCTGGATGTACTACAGATTCCCGCCTTTCTCTGCCGCCAAACCGACCTTTTGCTGGCCGCGGGCAAGAGCGGCCGCCCTGTAAATGTCAAAAAGGGCCAGTTCCTGGCCCCCTCGGGCATCCCTCAGGTGGTGGAAAAGCTCAAAAGCGCCGACTGCAAACACATATGGCTAACCGAACGCGGCGCCGCCTTTGGCTATAACAACCTGGTGGTGGACATGCGCTCCATCCCCATCATGGCCGAGACCGGATGCCCGGTGGTGATGGACGCCACCCATTCGGTGCAGCTCCCCGGCGGCCTAGGCCATGCCAGCGGCGGAGAGCGCCGTTTCGTGTCCACCCTGGCCAAGGCGGCCGTAGCCGCTGGCGCGGACGGAGTCTTTATGGAAGTGCATCCTCATCCTGACCAGGCCTTGTGCGACGGACCCAACAGCCTGCCCTTGGACAGCCTGGAAGGCCTCCTCAGGCAGCTCAAGGCCATTCACTCTTTGCTGCGGGGAGAATCCTGAACCATGCCTATGTCAACTGTGGCCCAACGCGCCGCCCGCATAAAGCTGCTGGTGCTGGACATCGACGGAGTGCTCACCGACGGCCGGGTCATCTACGACTCTCAAGGCCGGGAAATAAAATTATTCGATGTAACCGACGGCCACGGGCTCAGGCTGTTGCAAAGGGCGGGAGTGGAGATCATCTGGCTCAGCGGCCGGGAATCAGAAGTCAACCGTATACGGGCCAAGGAGTTGGGGATTTCCGAGATCCACGAGGACGCCAAGATCAAGCTGCCGGTCCTGGAGAAGATTCTGGCCGGGCACAAGCTCGATGCAGAGCAGGTGGCCTATATGGGGGATGACCTTATTGACCTGCCCGCCATGCGGGCCGTGGGCCTGGCTTTGGCCCCGGCCAGCGCCCGGCCCCAGGTCAAGGCCGAGGCCCACTGGGTGGCCCGCCGCCCGGGCGGGCGCGGCGCTGTGCGCGACGCCTGCGAACTGCTCCTACGCTCCTCAGGGGCCTGGGACGAGGTCACCGCGCGCTACTTCTAGCCCCCCAGCCCTGGTGAGCCGGTGCCGCCGGGCCCTAAACAGCGACGGGCCGGATTCACCACCTCTGAATATCAGTAAGCGGATGAAACCTACCAATGGGGCTGGTTGCCTATGCCCTGTCCCATGACCTCGGCGGTATCCAAGACCACCACAAAGGCCTGGGGGTCCACGCCGCGCACCAGCTCCTTGAGCCTCGGCACCTGGCGCAGGGAAATCACGGTATAGAGCAGCCTCTCGGTCTGGCCGGTATAGGCGCCCCGGGCCGGGACCAGGGTGGCTCCCCGCCGGAGCATCTCCAGAATCCCCTTGGATATCTCCCGCCAGCGGGGCGAGATGATGAGGACCGCCTTGCGCCGGCTCAGTCCCGATACCACCAGGTCCATCACCTGGCTGGTGACGAACATGTATATCAGGGTGTAGACCGCCCCTTGCAGGGAAAACAAAAGGGCAACCCCCAAGAGGACCACCACGTTGAAGGCCAAGATGGTGCTGCCCAGGCGGATGGAGTAGCGCCTGAGCAGGATGACCGAGAGTATGTCCACCCCCCCGGCCGACCCCTGGGAGCGCAGCATAAGGCCGCTGCCCAGCCCGGAGAGGATGCCGGCCACCAGGGCCGCCGGAATCTTGTCGTCAAGGGGCAAAACCGGCCGCACCCACTCCAGGGCCGCAGCCAATACAATGGCCCCCAGCAGGCTGTAGAAGAAAAAGCGCCCGCCCACCTGGCGGAATCCCATCACATAAACCGGCAGATTCAGGGCCAGGTAGACCAGTCCCAGAGGCAACAGGGGGAACAGATGCTGCACCAGCATAGACAGGCCGATAAAACCGCCGCTGGCAAAGCCCATGGGTATGAGGGCGCCGTTTATGGCCACCGCCACCAGCACACTGCCGCTGGTGATCAATAGGAAATTGATAGCCGCCTGCTTGGCGGCCCCGGCAGGTATGAAGCTGCTTATGGGTCTCATCACTAAAGGCCCCTTGCGTGAAAATAGCAAAAGCCCTCGGGAAGAAGCGCCTTCCCGGGGCTGTATCGCGTCCTTATCTCTAACCTCGGCGCGGTTTTCCTTATCCGCTGCCATTATCAACAAAGTGGGCGAGTGTACCGGAAAACCAATGCCCGCGCCACTGTGTCCAAAATTAATACCGGGCCCGCAAAATGCAAGGCCCGTTGTGTCTTTTATATGGCAGCTTTTCCTTATTTTGCAACCCCACCCCCGCGCAGAGTCTCAAAAATTTCAGTTGATGATACTATCCCGGCCTCCCTGATTCCTATGCCGGCCCCTTATTGAAGCGTTCTTTGAACCCGTCGGCCAGGGAACAAAGCACCGGCACAACCACCAGGGTCAACAGGGTGGCCACTCCCAGACCGAAGATCACGGCCACGGCCATGGTGCTCCACCACTGATAGGACTCGCCGCCGTAGATGATCTTCAGGTTGGTGAAATCAAAGCTAACCCCTGTGGCCATGGGCATGAGGCCCAGGATGGTGGTAATGGCGGTTAGCATGACCGGCCTGAAGCGCAGCAGCCCGGTCTTGATCAAAGCCTCGCGTATGGCCAGCCCCCTGTTCTTGAGCTGGTTATAGTAGTCAATCAGCACGATGGCATTGTTGACCACCACCCCGGCCAGGCTGATGACCCCCACCCCGGTCATGATCACGCCGAAGGCGGTGCCGGTCACGAGCAGGCCCACAAACACGCCCATGAGGCTCAGCACCACTGAGGTCAGAATGATGAAGGGGGTGATCGCGGAGTTGAACTGGGTGACCAGCACCAGGAAGATGATGAATATGGTGGCGATAAAGGCTTTGGCAAGGAAGCTGCTGGCCTTTTGCTGCTCGCGCTGCTCGCCGGTGAACTTGTAGGTATAGCCCCGGGGCCAATCAAATTTCTCCAGGCGCTTATTTATATCTGCGATGACTTCGTTGGCCAGGCGGCCGGACACATTGGCGGATACGGTGACCACCCGCTTCTGGTCCACCCGGTTGATGGCGCCCAACCCGCTGCTCAGCTTGACCCGGGCCAGGCTGGTCAGGGGAATGGGCTCTCCATGAGGGCCGGACACGGTGATCCGTTTCAAGCTCTCCACGGACTGGCGGTCTTTCTCCGGCAGCCGGGCGATAATGTCATACTCTTCCTTGCCCTCGCGGTAGACTCCCACCTTGGTGCCGTTGATGGCCGTCTTCACGGTATAGGCCACTACATTGGTGTTCAGGCCCAAAAGGGAGGTCTTTTCCTTGTCCACCTCCACCCTGAGTTCGGGCTTGCCTTTGACAAAGTCGTCCTTTAGATCCACCATTCCCGGGATGTTGGAGATGGTCTTGCGCACCCTCTCGGTCAATTGCCCCAGACGCCTGATGTCCGGACCGGCGATCTCCAGATTGATGGGCGGGCCGGTGGGCGGGCCTCCTTCTTCCTTTTCCACTCTAACTTCAGCCCCTTTAATGGACTTTAGCAGTTTGTCCCGCAGCTCGCTGACGATGCTGGTTGAAGACCGGGAGCGGTCATGGAAGTCCTTGAAGTCCAGAGTCACCCGGGAAATATGGGTGCCGACACCGCCTTGGGAGAAGGGATCACCGCCGGCGGAACCCACGTTGGCGATCACAAAGCGGATATCGTGATAGCCGGAAACAACTTCCTCCACTTTTTCTACCAGCTTGTCCGAGGCGTCCAGGTTGGTTCCTTCCGGGGCCTTTACGTACACAAAGGCGCGCTGGGGGTCGATATCAGGCAGAAATACGGTTCCTTTGCCAAAGGCTCCAAAGGCGATCACCACCGCCACCAGCAGGGCAAAGGCAGTCGTGACCACCACTAAGCGGTGATCCAAGGCCCAGATCAGCAGGCGGCGGTAGGCCCGCTTGGGCCAGGGCAGCCGGCCCGGCTCGTCTTCACCTGGAAGGGGCGCATTTTTACTGACCGTCTGATAACGGGCCGAAAGGACCGGGTTTATAACCAGGGCCACGAACAACGAGCCCGAAAGGGTGATAATCAGGGTGAGGGGAAGATAGGACATGAATTCCCCCATGATGCCGGGCCAGAACAACATGGGGAAAAAAGCGCCCAGGGTAGTGAGGGTGGAGGTGATCACCGGCCAGGCCACCTCGTCGGTGCCGGAGGTGGCCGCCTCCAGGCGGCTCTTTCCCTCCTGCATGTGGCGGTATATGTTCTCCACAATGACAATGCCGTTATCCACCAGCATGCCCAGGGCCAAGGTCAAGGCAAATAACACCACCATATTCAAGGTGATGTCAGCGGCGTTGAGAATGGCAAAGGCTATGAGCATGGACAGAGGGATGGCCACCGCCACAAACACGGCGGAGCGGCCGCCGATAAACAAAAACACCACCGCCAATACCAAGACCATGCCGGAGAGGATGTTATTCTCCAGGTCAGAGACCATCATGCGGATGTCCCTGGATTTATCGGCAGTGAGGTCTATCTTCAGGGATGGAGGCATCTCCTGGCGGAGCTCGTTGACCGCCACCTTAATCTGATCGATGATCTGGACGATGTTTTCGCCGGTGCGCTTGGTGATGGCCAAGGTGACGCTTTTTTTGCCGTTGATGCGGCTTCTGGTGGCGGGGTCTTTGTAATGGTCCCTGATATTGGCCACATCGCGCAGATATACCTGCTTGCCGTCCCGGACAAAGGCCACGATGGAGAAGATCTCCGAGGGGTGTTTGTAGTCCTCAGGGACGCGGACCAGATACTTGGCCTGGCCGATATCCATGGACCCGCCCGGCAGGTTTACATTGTTCTCAGCTACGGAATTGACCAGGCTGGTAAAGGGAACGTTGTAGGCCGCCACCCGGTCCAGGTCGAACTCGACATGGATCTCGCGCTCCAGCCCCCCGATTATCTCGGCGTTTAAGACCCCGGGTATGGACTCGATGCGGTCCTCAAAGGTCTCGGCAAAGACCTTAAGGCGCTTGAGGCTGAAAGGGCCGGACAAGACCACCTGCAGGATGGGTATATCGGAAAAGCTGATCTCCTCGATAACCGGGTCGTCGGGGAGGTCTTTGGGCAGGTCTTGCTTTGCCTGATCCACCTTGTCGCGGACTTTTTGCACGGCGTCATCAATATCCACCTTGGGCAAAAACTTGATGGCCACTGTGGATATGCCTTCCGCCGAGGTGGAGTGGATCTCCTCCACATCGGAGATGCCCTTTAGCTTGCGCTCCACCGGGATGGTGATAAGGGTCTCCATGTCTTCAGGGGCCACGCCCTCGTAGGTGGTGGTCACAAAGACATAGGGGATGGTGATGTCGGGCTCGCTTTCGATGGGCAGCGCCGAATAACTGTAAAGCCCGCCGATTACTATTAATATTAAAAGGACCAGGACGGTGACCTGGCGCTTTAAGGCCGCGTGGTTGACGATCATTGCACCACCACCCTGGTTCCCTCTTCCACTTCGGTCTGGCCAGTGACGATCAGGTTGTCGCCGGGCTTTAGGCCTTCGGTGATTTGAATCTGGTCTCCGTCGATCACGCCCAGGTTGACGGTGCGGGCGTGGGCCACCCCGTTCTCTTCCACAAAGATCAGGCGTTCGCCGCCCTTATCCACCAGGGCGAACAGGGGGGCGGTCACGGCTTGGGGAATCAGGCGGCGCAGGAGCGCCACCCGGGCGATCATGCCGGGCCGGATGCGGCCCTCCTGGTTATCCACCACAACCCGCACCTTGAAGGTCTTGGTGGCAGGGTCGGCCTTAAAGGCCACAAAGTCGATCTGCCCCGTAAGGTGTTCACCGGGGTAGGCGTCCACAGTGACCCGGGCCTTTTGTCCCACCTTGAGGTAGCGCACATCAAGTTCCGGGACGTTTAAGTTGATGCGGATGCGGTCCATATTGACCAGATCGGCCACCGCAGCCCCAGCCCCCACATATTCGCCCGGATCCACGTGGAGTTTGTTCACCCGCCCATCAATGGGCGAGCGCACCATACCCTGGTCGTAACGGACTCTGGCCTCACGCAGGTTCCCCTGGGCCAGAACCTTCTCCGTGACTGCCCGGTCCATCTCCTCCGCCGGCAGGGCCTTGCGGGCATGCAGGGCCTTGCGCCGGGCGGCCTGGTGTTCAGCCAGCTTAAAGGCGGCCTCGGCCCTATCCAGGGCGGCCTTGGCGGCGGACACGTCCACTTTGGCGATGAGATCACCCTTTTTGACCCTGTCGCCCTCTTTGGGGCCCACCCATTCCACGCGTCCATCACGCTCGGCGCCCAGGCGTACGTCCTGCACCGCCTCAGTCTCACCAGGCAGGATCAGGACGTCTTTTATGATCTTGGGCTCCACCTTGATCACTTCCACCTTTACCAGCCTGGATCCGTTGGTCTCTTTCACCGACGAGTTGGCCTCTGAGCCGTCGCAGCCGCTCAGCGTTAGGCTTGCCAGCCCCAGCCCCACCATCATCGCCAGCACCTTAGAATCAAACCTCATGTTCATCCACTCCCGCCGGATTTAGCAGACCTTTTATTAAAATATCCAAAAAGCTTTTGGTTGTGGGCAGGGCCTTGATTTGGGAATCAAACCAACTCTGTAAAAACAACCCGTCCATGGCCGCCAAGAGGCCTGCCGCCGCTGAATCCAAATCCAGATCAGGGCGAAATTCCCCATTCGCCTTGCCCTCTTCCATCAGTACTCTTATGGCCTGGCGGTAACCACTGTAGGTCTGCGTAATGGCCCCTTTCAATTTATCCCGCAGTTCCCAGGAAGAGGTCGCCGCCCAGAATTCCAAGGTCAAGTTACAAAAATCGTTCATGTCTTCCACGGCGCTGGTGACCGAATCCACCAATGCCGTCAATCTCTGGGATGCCGGCCCTCCCAAAGATTGGAACTGCACCGTGGCCGATGCGGTGAGGCACTCCATAAACCAGTGAAATACCGCTAAAAAAAGTTCGGCTTTACTGGAAAAATACTCATATACCGTGCCCTTGCCCACGCCCGCCTCAGCTGCGATCTCCGCCATTAGGGTCTTGTTGTAACCCCGGGCGGCAAAGACCTTGGCAGCGGCCTCCACGATGGCCTTTCTCTTGCGTTCCTTGCGTTCTTGTGGAGTCATATCCCTAAAAAACTCTCCTGACCGACCAGCCGGTCAGCCTGCAAGTACCCTAAAATAAGGTTTCTGTCAAGTGATAAATTGAAAACCGACCCATTAGTCGGAATAATTCCTACTACACCGGCCTGAGAAGCAGGTGCAATGTTTTCGAGTGCCTGGCTTTTTCTTTTTACTTTCAGTTAGTTTGACAAGAAAAGAAACCCCGCCCTGGTCCAGGAGGGGTGAGGGCTATTTTTGTATCAGGCTAGGAGGCTGCCGCTCGCAAGGCCTCACCCAGGTCCAGGCTGCCCTCGTAGATGGCCCGGCCGGTGATAAAAGCAGCCAGCCCCAAAGGCTCCAGGTCCTTGAGCCGGCGGACGTCTGCGATATCGTGGACCCCGCCGGCGGCGATGATGGGCCGGGAGATCTCCTGGCACAGCCGGCGGGTGGAATCCAGGTTGGGGCCGGTATGCATTCCGTCCCGGGAAATGTCGGTGAAGACTATGGCCGCGACCTCGGCGGTATCGAATTGTTGCGCCAGTTCCAGATAATCCAGCTGGCTCTGCTCGGTCCAGCCCTGGACCGCCACCTTGCCCTGGCGGGCGTCAATGCCGATAACCACCCTTCCAGGGTGCTTGTGCGCGGCCTGTAGAGCAGCCTGGGGGTCTTTTGCCGCCAGGGTGCCCAGGATGACCCGGTCCACGCCCAAATCATAGGCGCGCACCAGGCCCTGAAGGTCCCGGACCCCGCCCCCGAGTTGCACCGGGATGCTCAGGGCGGAACATATGGCCTCAATAGCCCCGGCATTGGCCGGGTCTCCGGCCACAGCGCCGTCCAGGTCTACCACATGCAGCCGGCCCGCCCCTTCATCCTGCCAGCGCTTGGCCATGGCCACGGGATCGCCTGAAAAAACGGTCTCCTCATCCATGCGGCCCTGCTTGAGCCGCACGCACTTGCCCCCTTTTAGGTCTACCGCCGGAATCGCCTCCACCAGCTACTCCCCGGTGCCAATAGACGCCTTTCGCCAGGGAAAACGCCTGAGCATCTGGCTCATTCCGTAGCTGGCCAGCTCTTCGGCGGTGAACCACCGCAGGCCGTGCTCCACGAATTGTTCGATTTCAAAAAGGTTTTCACTCAAAGAGCGCTGGGTCTCATCAAAGGAGTTTTTCCAGACCACCACCCCATCGCTGCTGCGCACCAAGGCCAGGTCAAAGGCCACAGACGCCGGACGCTGGGCGGCCATGGAACCGCCCACCCGCTGGGAAAAACGGTATAAATGACCCACCAACACCGCATCAGCCTGGAACCGGCGGCCGGTTTCCATGATCAGATCGCGCAGGGGCTTGCCCAGGTCTTCTCTTTGCAAGCGGCCAAAAACCAGGCCGGCTTGGGAGGCGGGCACTATCTGAAAAACGGTCTTCCCCTGCAGCCCGTCAGCCAGGGCCTGGTCCAGCTCGGCCAATCCTGCGTTAGCCACCACGCCGTCACGGGCGGAAAACACCGAGCTGGTAAGGGGCGACCGCACTATATCCCCTTCCCCTGATTTTGGGGTCACAGGCTGGAAGGGCAAAACCACGGCCTTGGCCGGTTTCCACAATGCCTTGGTTTTTTCCTGGGTAACCGGAGCCTGACAGGCAGCCGTCAAGAGCAGGCCTGCCGTAATCAAAAGCGCTGCTGGCGAGACAAATGCTTTTCTACCCATCATAACACCCCCTTGGTAGAAGCAGCGCCCTTGAGGCGCGGGTCCTGGGAAGTGGCCTGATTCAAGGCCCTTCCCAGGGCCTTGAACGCCGCCTCCAACAAGTGATGATCATTATCCCCATAATGTAACAACACATGCAGGGTCAGGCCGCCGTGTACCGCCAGGGCCCTCCAGAACTCCTCAGCCAGCTGAATATCAAAGCCGCCGGCAGCCCCGGGCCGCCTCTGGCCCCCAACCTTAAGCAAGGGACGATTGCTGAGGTCCACCACCACCTGGACCAGGGATTCGTCCATGGGCACGGTGGCCTCTCCATAGCGGACCAGGCCGGTGCGTTTCCCCAGGCTCTGATTCAGGGCCTGCCCCAGGCAGATGCCCACGTCTTCCACGGTGTGATGGGCGTCAACCTCGAGATCGCCTTTGGCCTCGATGGCCAGATTAAAACGGCCGTGAAAGGCTACATGGGTGAGCATGTGGTCGAAAAAACCCACACCCGTGCGCACCTCAGACTTACCCTGGCCGTCCAGGTC
>JASFOZ010000092.1:0-11212 GCA_050116255.1 Desulfarculaceae bacterium | reverse complement strand
ATGCGGCTCAAATTGAATCACGGCTATAGGTGCGGGCCCAGGGGCCCACCACCTTCCGCATTCTTTGCCGGCTGAAATCAGGCTTCAGCATGTGACTTGATTTATTTACTTTCATGTTTCTCGATCTCTGCCGAAACCCAGTCTTTGAAAGCATCGCCCTGCATGAGTTTGGCCAGATCGCCGGAAAGGTCGCTGGGGGTGATTTTGCAGATCCAGCCCTTGCCATAACAATCTTCGTTCACCAGCTCCGGCTCGTCCTCGAGATCCTCGTTTCCTTCGGCGACCTCGCCTGAGACCACGGCATAGACGCGGCCCACCCACTTGCCGCTCTCTATGGAGCCGAAGGGCTTGCCTTGGGTGACCTCGTCGCCTTCCTCGGGCACATCCACAAAGGTGATCTCGCCGGCCAGTTTCTGGGTCAGGTCAGTGGTGCCCATAACCACCACACCGCCTTCGACCCGGGCCCAGAAGTGATTCTTGTCGTAATAAAGGTCATCGGGGAAGCTATAGCCTTTTACGTCCATGTATCCATTCCTCCCTATTCCCGCCAGGGGAGACGGTCCGCTTCTCTGCCGGGATTGTTCCTATACTAATCATAATATCACAGCCGGGGTTTCCGCCTCACCTGCCTAGCCCTCCTTAAAGGCCTGGATCAGGTCTTTGGGTTTCACCCGGTTGAGCTTAAAGCCCAATTGGTCCGGGTCCAGGCCCAAGGCCAGCCCCAACACCTGGGTGAGGTAAACCACCGGCACCTTGAACTTGGTCTCTAATTTTTTGGCGATGGCCTTTTGCTGGCCTTCGTACATCACATTGCAGAACGGGCAGGCCAGGGCCAAGGCGGTCACCTGGGCCTGGTTGAGCTCGCTCAGCTTGGTTCCGGCCATACGTGCGGCCAGGTCCTCGTCCGCACCCAGCACCCCGCCGCCGCAGCACTCCTTGAGGGTGCGGTATTCCAGGGCCCGGGCGCCGGTGGCCTCAATGAGGCGCGCCATGGTCTGGGGGTTTTCAGGGTCGTCGAACCCGTGGGTGACCTCACTGGGCTTCAGCAGGTGGCAGCCATAATGGGGCGCAAAGGTAAATCCCTCCAGGCTGCGTTGAAACTTGCCCTTGATCGTTTCCAGGCCTACCTCTTCCATCAGATAGCGTATAAAGTGGCGCACCTTGACCCCGGGGCGGTAGGTCAGGCCCAAGGGGGCCAGGCCGGCGTTTACCTCGGTCAAGGCCTGGGGGTCATGATCCAGATGGTGGGCCGCCTCGGCCAGGGTGCCGGCGCAGGCCGAGCATAAAGCCACCAGGGGCAGGCCGCTGGGCTGTGCCTGGGCCAGGGCCCGGGCGGCGATGAGCAGGGCCGACTTTTGGTCGCTCGCCTTCAGGGGAAAGCCGCAGCATCCCCCCTGGGGCAGGTCTTGGAGGTCTATGCCCAGGGCCTTAGCCACCTGGCGGGCGCTGAGCTCATAGTTGAGGTTGCGCACCGGCACGGTGCAGCCCAGGAACAGAAGCGCCTGCATCAGGAGTCCTCCCCCGGAGGTTCTGGCGCAGGGGTTATGCCCAGAATTTCTTGGAAGTCTTGGGGGTGCTCCTCCACCGGGGGCAGACCCAGGTCGGCGCGCTTTTGGTTTTCAAACTCAGTGACCTCCAACAGGCGGCCGTGGGCGGCCATTTGTTCAGTCACCGCCTGGGTAGAGGGCGGGGCATACCCGGCCCGGGCGGCCAGGTTCTTGATGGCGGTAAGCACCTCGGTAAAGCGAACCTGCTGGGGGCAGACCTCCTGGCAGGAGTAGCAGGTGGAACAGAGCCAGATCAAGGGCGAGGCGAGCACCTCCTCCCGGCGGCCCAAGAGGGTGTTGCGGATGATGCGGCGGGGGTCATACTCGGGCCGGTGTCCCCCCACGGGGCAGCGGGCGCTGCAGGCGGCGCAGGCAAAACAGGACTTGATGCCCGACCCCCCCGGCTCGGCGGCCACCTCGAACTTGAAAGATGGATCGCAGTCTTTGAGTTTAACGCCCATTTTTATCTATCCGCCGGGTCATCTCATCCACGGCCCGGGCCAGGGCCCGGGGCTGGTTACTGGCCATATTCAAAAACTCCACCCGCTCCGGATTGGAGCCTATCTGCTCCAGGAGGTCTCTGATCTCTCGGGTGCGCAGGCGGGCGCGCAGGTTGCCCTGAACCGAGCGGCAGTTGCCTTCATGGCAGCCGGCCACCAGAACGCCGCCCGCCCCCAGGGTCAGGGCCTTTAGGATGAGCTGCTGGCCCACCCGGCCGGCGCAGGCCACGGGAAAGACCAGCAGGCCTGCAGGCCACTGGTGGCCCTGGCGGCTCAGCCCGGCCAGGGCGGGCAGGGCGGACTGGGAGCAGGCGAACAGGACCAGGGCCGGGCCGTCTGCGGCCTCAAGCCCTCTTTTAAGGCCGGCTTCCATCTCCGGATTTGACCATCCCGGGGGGGCGATGGCCTCGGCCGGGCACTCGGCGGCGCAGACGCCGCAGGCCACACAGGCCGCCGGGGCCGCCTCTATATGCTCGCTTGCAAATCGGGGCGCCCCGTGGGGGCAGACCCGCACGCAGGTCAGGCAGGAGGCGCAGTAATCGTGGCTGACCGCGGGCAGGGGGGCCGGCCCTCCGGCCAGGGAGCCGCTGAGGCGGTCGTGCAGGTCAGCCGCCACCGCCGCCGCTTGGCTGAGGCGTTCCAGCCCCGGGGGGGTGCCTCTAAGGGCTCCCAGCAGGTAAAGCCCGCTGCGGCTGGTGCGGCCGCCGCTGTAGCGGGGGCCTTCGGGGACCAGCCAATCCCAGGAGGGCCAGAGCACCTGGTTGCCCAAGAAACCCGGCCTTGGCGCGGCGGCTGTGTCCGCCACAGCCAGCAGGCCGGGCTCAAGCTCGATTTCCTCATCCAATAGGCGGTCGCGCCAGTAGAGGCGGCGGCCGCCGTCTTGTATCTCAAGCTCCCCCGGCTCCGGGCGCACACAGAGGACTCCGGCATCCCGGGCCTGGCGGAAGCGGCGCTCGCCGCCCTCGCTGGCCACCCGGGCCTCGCTGAAAATAAGGACCGCCTGCACCCGGGGCCGCTGCTGCAGGGCCAGGGCGGCCCGGACCGCCCGGTCAAAGTCCGGGGCACTGGCGGGGCTGCCCAGATCAGCCAACACCGCCGCATACAGCCACTGGCCGTTTTGCCCTTGCACGGCGGCCGGATCCAAGGCGGATAGGGGCTGGACCCACTCTTGGTCCAGCCGGCCCTGGCCCTCCTGGGGCAGATAAGCGCCCGGCGGGGCCAGCGCCACCGCCCCGCAACGAAACTCCTGTTCACCCCGGGGTCCCTTGAGCACGGCCAGGAAGTCGCCGGCAGCGCCGGACAGGTATATCAACTCAGACTGCCGGGCCGTGTCCAGGCCCACGGGCAGCTCCTTTGCCAAGCGTGCTACCAGCTCTTTATCCTCATCCGGCCCGCAATCGTCCAACTCGGCAAAGGGCGTGGCCAAAAGCACCGGATGCCCCAGGGCCACGGCCTCTTTGGCCACGGCCAAGGCGGCAACCCCGGCTCCGGCCACCAAGAGGTTCAAGGCCGGTTTGGCCGTATATACCTGGGGCAGGGTGCCCAGGGCGGCCTGGCCCGCGGACCGGGCCAAGGCCAGCAGGGCCCGTCCCCGGCGGTGAGCAGCATCGCCTCCACCTATTTCGGCGACCAGGTCCAGCCACTTTACCGGCTTACCCGCCAGACGCCGGCGCAGGGACGGCGGGGCCGCCGCCTGGCTCACACAGGCCACCGCCGCCTCCAGCGTCCCCCCCTGGTCCAGGGAAAGCCCGGCGGCCTGGGCCAGATCCTCTGGCTGCAGGCCCTCCAGACCAGGGGCGTCCACCCAGATCAGGGCCACCTCAGGCATGGGCCGCCTTCCGGTCATCTCGGCTCAGGTGCTCCAGGGCCGCGGAAGCGGCCAGGGCGGCGTGATCAATGGACTCCACGATGCCCCGGGGTCCCTGGGCGGCGCCGGCAATAAAGACTCCGTCCCTGGCCTTAGCCGGCTCCAAAAAGCCGTCCTGGCTGCGGCTAAGCCCGAACATGCGCCCCAGCTCCCCGGCCGCCGGGGGAGGGGTCAGGCCCACGGAAAGCACCACCAGCTCGAATTCCTCCTGCACCGGCTGGTCGCCCTTGCCCGCAAACACCACGCCAGCGCCCTTTTCTCCCTTGACCACCTCGCCGGGCATGGCCCGCACAAAATTAAACTCCCCGCGCATCTGCACCAGGGCCTGCTCAAAGGAAGGCCCGTATCCCTGCACGTCCATGTGGAAGAAGCTTATCTCGGTCTGGGGCCAGCGTGACCTGATCAGCCGGGCCATGTCCAGGGCATAGCCGCAGCAGACCCGGGAGCAGTAGAGGTTTCCCAGGGACTGATCCCGGGAGCCCACGCACTGGATAAAGGCCATGCGCTGCGGAACCTGCCCGTCCGGGGCCGCCAGCACCTCCTGGCCCAGCATGGCCTCCAGCTCCAGGGCGCTTATCACCCCGGGCACCCGGCCATAGCCAAAGCGGGTCTTTTGGGAGGGGTCAAAGGGGGTGTAGCCCACCGCCAGGATGACCGCTTGGGCCTCTAGGGTAAGGGGTTTTTGCAGAGGGCTGCCCAGTAGGGGAGGGGGTTCGCCCAGGCCTGGCTGGGGCTCGATCTCCACCTGCCAGCCCAGGCCGTTCCTCCTGGCGGAAACAGGCGCGGCCAGGGTCAGGATCTCCACCTGTGGCCGGGCCTGGGCCTGGGCCAAAAGATCGCCCAGACGGCAGGCGCCGCAGTGCACGCAGGTATCCAGGGCCTTGCAGCAGAACCCTTTTACCATTCCCCCCAGAGCCGGGCCCTTTTCAATGAGCAGGCAATCAATATTGCGCCGGCCCAGCCCAATGGCCGCCGACAAGCCCGCAACCCCCCCACCGATGACCAATACCGGTACATTTTGCGCTGCCACCGCGCGTTTATCCTTCCTCAAACAAACCGTTTTCCCGCCCAGCCCCGGGCCCACCGGGCAGGGGCGCGTCGGCTTTATTGCTGCAATCTTTTGGACTTGACAAGGCAAATAGCCCTGTCTATAGTGCAAATTAGCTAGATTGTAGCTAACATGTAACCATTTTGTCCATTGTTTTCTAGTCTTGGCCGCTTTTTTGGCCTTGGGCGCAGAGCAGCGGTCTTACGGGTGGAGTAATATCCGATGCCTGATGCCCCCCCTCCGATTAAAGCCACCAAGCAACTGAAAAAAATCATGGCTGACCATTTTTTGGACCTGGACCGGGCCAAAAAGGAGGGCAGCCCCAAAGTGGCCTGGTGCACCAGCGTGGGACCGGCGGAGCTGCTCCTGGCCATGGGATTTGATGTCTACTATCCCGAGAACCACGGCGCCCTTTTGGGGGCCACCAGAATGGCCACTGACCTGATTCCGCTGGCCAATGCCGCCGGTTATTCCCCGGATATCTGCTCCTACCTCACCGCTGATGTAGGGGCCTATCTCAAAGGAGTGACCCCCCTGACCAAGGCCTTTGGCATCCAGTCCATACCCAAGGCCGACCTGTTGGCCTTTAACACCAACCAGTGCCGGGATGTGCAGGACTGGTTCAGTTTCTACGCCAAGGAGTGGGGAGTGCCCTTGCTGGGCGTGCGCACCAACCGGGGCATAGGCCGGGTGACTGAGAACTATATCCAGGACATTGCGGCCCAGTTCAAGCAGATGATCCCGCTGCTGGAGGAGGTCAGCGGCAACAAGTTCGATATTGACCGGCTGCGGGAAACGGTGCGCCTGTCCAAGGAGTGCACTGTGCGCTGGCGCAGGGTCTTGGAGTCCGCGGCCCAGGTACCGGCGCCCATGAACTTCTTTGACCATACCATTCATATGGGGCCGGCCGTGGTGCTCAGGGGCAAACAGCAGGCCGTAGACTATTACGACCTGCTGCTAAAGGAGCTGGACCAGCGCAGGCAAGAGGGTGTGGCCTCGGTGCCCGGGGAAAGGGCGCGCCTATACTGGGAGGGCATGCCGGTATGGGGCCGGCTTAGGATGCTCAGCGATCTGATGCTGGAGCAAAGAGCGGCGGTGGTGGCCTCCACCTACTGCAACTCCTGGATCTTTGACGCCTTTGACGAGCGCCAGCCCTTTGAGTCCATGGCCCGGGCCTATTTGGAGCTTTTCATTGTGCGCGACGACGAGTACAAGGAGCGCTATATAAGGGAATGGGTGGAGAGATTCAATATCCAGGGGATTATTTTTCACGACGCCAAGACCTGCCCCAATAACTCCAATAACCGCTATGCCATGCCGCAGCGCCTGGGCAGCGCCCTGAGTGTGCCCACCTTGGTTATCAACGGCGACCTCAATGATCTGCGCTGCTTTTCCGATGAACAGGCCCGGACCAACATAGAGGCCTTTGTGGAGCAGCTCGAGGAGTTGGCCGCGTGACCATAGCCGCGGGCGTTGATGTCGGCGCTTCGGCCACCAAAGTGGCGGTGGTTGACCACCAGGGAGAGTTGCTGGGCGGGGCGGTGTTGCGCTCGGGAACCGATTTCGCCCAGAGCGCCCAAAAGGGATTTGACCAGGCCCTGGCCCAGGCCGGGCTCGAACCAAAGGATGTGGCTCAGGTTTTCGCCTGCGGGTACGGGCGCAAAAACGTGTCTTTTTCCCAGGATACCCGCACCGAGATCGCCTGCCATGCCGCCGGGGCCTTTCATCATTTTCCCCGCGCCCTGACCGTGGTGGATATCGGAGGGCAGGACAACAAGATTATCAAGATCAACCAAGAGGGCGTCCGGACTTCCTTCAAGATGAACCGAAAATGCGCCGCCGGCACCGGAGCTTTTCTGGAGGAGATGGCCTTGCGCCTGGACCTGCCCCTGGAGCGGTTCAACCAGCTGGCCGAGGAGGCCCAGAGCGAAACCACCCTGGGCGCTTATTGCACGGTCTTCACCGCCACCGAGGTCCTGGGCAAGATCAGGGAAGGGGTGGCGGTGCAGTCGCTGATAAAGGGCCTTTTCCGCTCTGTGATCAAAAGGGTGCGGGAGATGGATACCTTTGAAGGCTCTGTGATCATGACCGGCGGGGTGGTGGAGCACAACCCCTACCTGGCGCGGATGTTGGGCTCGGAGTTGGGGTGCGAGGTGTTTGTCCCTCCCCATCCCCAGCTTACCGGAGCCGAAGGGGCGGCGCTTTTGGCCCTGCGCCATAACCAAGAGGATTGATAAGTCGCGGCCTGCCGGGAAGGCCGCCGGCAAACCGATGGAGGAGGTAACAAACCGATGAATCGTTGGCTAACCATGGGAGACATTCTGCGGGTCAACGCCCAGCTCTTTCCCGACAAGGAGGGCGCGGCTGACCTTTACCGGTCACTTACCTTTAAACAATGGAATGAACGTTGTAACCGGCTGGCCAACGCCCTGGCGGACCTGGGCCTGAAAAAGGGCGACCGCATCGCCATGATGGCCTACAACTGCCTGGAGTGGCTGGAGTTTTACGGGGCCTGCGCCAAGGGGGGATTTGTGGCCGTGCCCATCATGTTCCGCCTCACCCCCAAGGAGTACTCTTACATCCTGGAGCATTCCGATGCCGTGGCCTTTATTGTGGAAAACCACTTTGTTGAGGGAGTGGACTCCTTACGCGAGGAACTGGCCATACCCGGCGACCGCTACATCTTCATGGGCGAGGGCAAGGCGCCAAAGGGCTACAGCCATCTGGAAGACCTGATCGCGAAGGGAAGCCCCGAGGACCCCCCCACCAAGGTTATTGACGAGGACATCTGGATCATCATCTACACCTCGGGCACCACCGGCAAGCCCAAGGGCGTGGTGCGCACCCACGAGTCTTTGCAGGGCAAGTACTGGACCAACATCGCCGCCATGGGCTACGACCGCGACGACCGCGGGCTTCTGGTCATGCCCATGTGCCATATCAACAGCGTGTTCTACTCCTTTGTCTTCACCTGCCTGGGCGCCACCTGCGTCGTTTACAACTCGGTCTCTTTTGACCCCGAACACATGCTTAAGACCTTGAGCGAGAAGGAGATCACCTTCACCTCCCTGGTGCCCACCCATTACATCATGATGCTGGCCCTTTCCGACGAGGTGAAAAACAAGTTCAACGTGGATTGCGTGAAGAAGCTGCTGATCAGCTCCGCCCCGGCCCGCCGCGACCTCAAACTGTCCATCATGGATCATTTTAAAAACAGCCAGCTTTACGAGGCCTACGGCTCCACCGAGGCCGGGCTGGTCACCCTGCTTCTGCCCCATGAGCAGTTCGACAAGCTGGGCTCCATCGGCCGCGAGATTCCGGGCACTGATATTCTCAAGCTGCTGGACGACGAGGGCAACGAGGTGCCCGTGGGCGAGGTGGGCGAGCTTTACTCCCGGGCTCCGGCCCTGTTCAGCGAGTACTGGAAGAACCCCGAGGAGACCAAGAAGGCGTTCCAGGGAGACTACTTCAGCGCCGGGGATATGGCCTACAAGGACGTGGACGGCTACTACTTCCTGGTGGACCGCAAGAAGAACATGATCATCACCGGCGGCGAAAACGTCTACCCCGCCGAGGTGGAGGACTGCATAGGCGCCCACCCCGCGGTCAAGGACGTGGCGGTTGTGGGCGTGCCCGACGAAAAATGGGGCGAGGCCGTGACCGCGGTAATCATTTTGCACAACGAGTACCAGCCCTCGGACGAGCTGGCCGCCGAACTGCGCGATTTCACCAAGGACAAGATAGCCGGCTTCAAACGGCCCAAGAAGATCGAGTTCATTGCCGAGGACGATATGCCCCGCACCGGCACCGGCAAGATCCAGCACCATGTGCTCAGGGAGCGCTACGGTCACTGGGCCAAACATGCTGACAAATAAAAAAATAAGCTTAACCAAAGCACTTTAGGAAAGAAGGAGCCCGTCATGTTCCAAAAGGTTTTCATCCCCTACAAAGGCTACTGGTCCTCTCCCTTTTCCCGATGGCAGATGTCTTTCCAGAATGAGCATCCCATTGATCTGGCGGCGCGGACGGCGCGGAAGTTCTTCGATCTCAGAGGCTATGATCCTCAGATGTTCGACGGCTGCGTCCTGGGCATGACCATCGGCATGCCTTCCTGGTTCTATGCCAATCCCTGGTTCTGCGCCCTGATGGGCAACGACAGCATCGGCGGCCCCACCATCAGCCAGGCCTGCGCCACCAGCGCCACCTCGCTTTACAAGGCGGCCTGCGATGTGGAATGCGGCGTCTACGGCAACGTGCTGATGGCCGCCACCGACCGCTGCTCCAACGGCCCCCACGCGATTTGGCCCAACCCCAACGGCCCCGGCGGACAGGTGATCAGCGAAAACTGGCTTATGGACAACTTCAACAACGATCCCTACGGTCAGGAGGCCATGTTCATGACCGCCGAGCTGGTGGCCAAGGACGCCGGCGGAGTGAGCAAAGAGGAATCCGACGCCCTGTCGGTGCGGCGTTACGAGCAGTACCTGATGGCCACAGCCAATGACCGGGAGTTTCAAAAGGGCTATATGATTCCGGTGGAGATAAAACTCTCCAAGAAAAAGTCCATCACGGTGGAAGAAGACGAGGGCATCACCCCCTGCACCGCCGAGGGCCTGGCCAAACTTAAGCCCCTGGTCGAGGGAGGGGCGCTGTCCTTTGGCTCCCAGACCCACCCTGCGGACGGCAACGCCGGCCTGGTGGTCACCACCCAGGAAAAGGCCGCCGAGCTGAGCGCGGATAAAAATGTCACCGTCCAGGTCGTCAGCTATGGTTTCGCCCGGGCCAAAAAGGCGCGCATGGCCGCGGCCGTGACCCCCTCGGCCCAGATGGCCCTTAAAAACGCGGGCATCGAGGTCAAGGACCTGGCCGCGGTGAAGACCCACAACCCCTTTAGCGTCAACGACGTGGTTATGGCCCGCCTGATGAATATTCCCGACGACATCTTCAACAACTACGGTTCCTCCATTGTCTTCGGCCACCCCCAGGGACCCACCGGCGCCCGCTGCATGGTGGAGATGATAGAGGAGTTGGTCAAGATAGGCGGGGGCTACGGCCTGTTTGCCGGTTGCGCCGCCGGCGACACCGCCGCGGCCATCGTAATGAAGGTATCCTGAGGCAATTCGCGGCAGGGCCTTAGCCCGGCTGCCGCTGATAAAATTCGCATCTAACCTAATAAAGGGAGCGCCAGGCGGCGCTCCCTTTATTAGCCTGGATATTTCACGAAAAAATCGAGCAATTTCATGCTGGCCAACCACCATCATTAGAATGGGTTTTTGTCTGCCATCTTCGAGGTTACAATTTGCGATGATCATTTTAAGAAAGAAGCTCGATTTTTTCATGAAATATCTAGGCTAGGCAGCCGGGCGGCAGAGGGCAGGCTGCTCTGGCCGCGCCTGAGCCAAGCTATGGTTTATATGCGCCCCAGCCCAGGGCAGAGGAAGCAGGGTCCCCGGAACGGGAGATGTTCATCAGCGCCAGCAAGGAATCATCTCCACAGTCGTCATTAAAATCTTTCCCGATTTTGCGCAGCAGAAACACCAGGCCCGGCAGGGACTTGAACACCACGGGGATATTTTTTTTCTTAATGTCCTGATCAGGATCGAATCCCTGGGGCAGAAATACATAATCGTTAAGGGCGTTGGTGTTAAGCGCCGCCCACCTATCCTTTATTCTGACCAAGGCGAACTGGTGCCCGTTTATGGTGGGGCAATCAAGGCCCTTTAGTTGAACGCACTTATTATAATCATCGTGCTTGCTGGAGATCGCATAGCGCAGATGGGCCGGGCTTTCCACCAGATGCAATTCCTTGGCAATGGCGATAAAGGCCCGGGCAAAGTGGGTGCAGCCAAAGGCAAAGCGGTACTGGATGATGTCGCTGGCAGAGGGTCCGAAAAAAATTCCCGCGGGGTGATCCAGCATATAGCGGTTATGGAGGATTCTCACCATCTCCCGTTTGTCCTGGGGTATATCCCTTAACAAACGGCTGCCGGGGGGAACCGTATCCTGGACGCTGCCCCGGGCCAGATTCATAAATATCCGCGGGGATACTTTGTTTGAGGAGATTCCGATCTTAGGATCTTTTAATATGGCCACCACCTCCAATAGACGGGCCAATTGGTCTTGTTTGTCAAGTTTGCCCAGCCTTGGTTTGACCACGCTGCGGGCGTAATCCTTGACCGCGCCGGTAACCTCCAGCATAGAGGCCCGGGGAGTGGTATCCTTTTCCTGGCCTCTGAAAACAACGCCCTCT
>JASFOZ010000091.1:0-11311 GCA_050116255.1 Desulfarculaceae bacterium | reverse complement strand
CTGGCTTTTCTCCTGTTCTTGACATGATTACCCCCTTTTAAATTCCCAAATAGCGTTTAACATCTGTTACAGAAGGGCCAACGGCTTTTACGGCTTCCCCCAATTCCTCCTTTGTCACTCCAAGCTTTTTTGTCCAGTATTCAATTTCCCACGGTTGGTTTACGTTAATCTTGTTTGAGTCTTGCGGCCTTTTACGGTTTAGATCATCTGGCATAATTATCTCCTTTAAGCAAAGAGACAATGTCCTTTGCTAATCAAGGATTTACCTTTATGCTAAGTTTCACTGAAGTATCCCCCCCTATTCAGGCTTTACCCCTCAGAAGAATAACACTATTTCACATGTGGTTCAATTGGCTTCGTGTTGGACTAGAAAAAAGGAGGGTCATCCCTAAATCAAACCATTATTCACAATTTAGCAACCATAATGGTTGTTCAGGTTTAGGCTGACTTTTCCTCAACCACACCCACAAAAAAATATGGCCCTTTCGGGTGATTGACCAAACTTAGAGCCATGTTAGCCTGGGTTTATGAGCACAATCACAAAAGGAGCGCAACCATATGGCTCAACTGAATAATCATCTGGAAATATTGAAGATATTACCAAAGACCAACTGCCGGGAATGCGGTGCGCCCACCTGCCTGGTATTTGCGGTAGAGGTCAAGCAAGGTCAGAAACAGTTAAGCGATTGCCCTCATTTGGGCGAGGAGGTGCTGAGCCAATATGAGGTGGAAGCGGACCATAAGGACCAGGGCGCAGAGGATTTCCTGGCCAAGCTGAACGAGCGGCGCGCCAAGGTGAAGGAAATCGGCGATCTGCTCGGCCGGGCCGAGCAATTGGGCGCTGCGGTGAAAGACGGCAAGCTGTCCATCAAGGTGTTGGGCAAGGAATTTTTACTTAATAAAGACGCGGAGATGGCCTCCCAGTGCCACATGAATCTCTGGGTGCAGCGTCCTATTTTGGACTATGCCGTGTTCTCCCAGGGTGTTGAGCCCAGCGGCAAGTGGGTGGCCATGCGCGATCTGGGCAAGGACGGCGCTGAATGGGCGAACTTTTTCAGCAAACGCTGCGAGGAGCCCCTGAAGAAGTTGGCCGACAATTACACCGACCTATTCGAGGACATGGTGCATATCTTCGACGCCAAGCGGGCCCAGGAGTTTGACGCGGACATCGCAGTGGTGCTGCATCCCTTGCCCAAGGTGCCCATGCTTATCTGCTATTGGAAGGACGACGGCGCCATGGGCTCGCAGCTCAACCTGTTTTTCGACGAGAACGCGCACCACAACCTGCCGGTGGACTGCATCTTCACCCTTATCACCGGCATGATGATCATGTTCGAGAAGATCGCCCAAACCCACGGGAAGTGACCAAGGAAGTAATGATATGCTATTCCAGCGATTTGGACGGCATTAACTGGCAGGAGGCAGCCAAGGTGTTTGCAAAGGCGTCCCTGGGCCAGCGCGACCCCGCGCAACTGGAAAGCGCTTTCAAAAATACATAATGGCATGAAAGCACTGCAATTCGTCATTGGCGCTGGAAACAATAATAGGGTGTAGGCTTTTCGTGAAAACTGTCTGAAATTGCGTTCATGCTATCAGGAAAGGCCGAAAATGAATTCAGAGCTGATAAAACAATGCCTGCGGAAATTTTCGGAAACGGTTTCTTTCAAGTATCCCGCAACCGGCTGGTACTTTTCTCCGGAAGAAATCGAGGACTCGTTTGTCTATACCAAAGACAAGTGGGTCTGCATGTTCATGTACTGGAAATTTGTTTTTAAAAAGGGGAAAAGAATCCGTTTCTCCGATGATAATAATGCCGCCTGCCCCGGCATAGCTGAATATGGCGGTTTTAAAGAGCTGGAAGATGACGGGGGGCACTTCATAGCCGAAGTGGAGCGCTTCAAAAAGAGCAAAGCCTTGGCCCAAGAGTACTACCAGGAGTCTCTGCAGAGCATCCATCCGCCAAAAGCTAAATACGTCTATTTCGAACAAATCGATTCTATTGACGAAAACCAAGAAATAGAAGTGGTGAACCTATACCCTGATCCAACGGGGCTTGCCAGCCTCGTGGTGCTGGCCGGTTATGACAGAGAACAAAATATGGACAACGTGGCAACCCCTTTTGCCTCTGGTTGTCAGTCCGTGTTTACGATTCCTTATCACGAAAAATTCCAGGAAAAGCCCAAGGCCGTCATCGGGCTGATGGACCATCTGGTTAGGAATTTCGTGCCGGACGACATGCTGGCTTTCTCGGTTCCAGCCAATCGATTTGTGGAGATGGCAAACAACATTGAAGGCAGTTTTATTGACAAGAATTTTAAAAACCCGACAGGTTTTTAGGCCATAGATAAAGAAATAAGGAGCCATTATGGATTACCGCCACATGACCGCACCCTGCGGCTTGGATTGCTTTAACTGCCATTTCTATTTGGCCAAGGACAACCCTGAATCAATGAAGGTGCTGGAATCCTACAACCGGCTCATGGGGGTGCCCATGGAGGTGATGCTCTGCAAGGGCTGCCGGGGCGAGGGCGGCCTGCCCGACACCCTTAAGTTCGGCCTGGGCAAGACCGAGCCCTGCACCCCCTTTGCCTGCACCCAGGAGAAGGGCATAGATTTCTGCTGCGACTGCGACGACTTCCCCTGCGACTTCCTCCATCCTTATGCCGACCGGGCGGCCCAGGTGCCCCACAACACCAAGGTTTTCAACCTGTGCCTCATCAAAAAGATGGGCCTGGAAAAGTGGGCCCAGACCAAGGCGGGCCTGGTGCGCGAGACCTATTTCACCAAATGGTGGACCCTGTAGCCCGGGTAAACTGGCATCCAGGACCAACAGGGGAATGAGGGATGCCCAGAGGCGTCATAAACCGGGTGGCACAGGCTAAGCCTCTTTTAAGGGCTGCATTCCACCCAGGTTGCGGACAGCATAAGAGAGGTTAATCAGTATGCCCAAAGTTCAAGACTATATGTCAGGAAACATCCTGAATCTCATTAACAAGGGTTTTGGGCTCATGCGCTATTTTAAAGTCCCTGCCCTGGGCCTGATTGCCAAAAAATACGTTTACAAGGAACTGGAAAAATGCGACCCCAGAAAAATCAAGATCGATCATGCAGTCAGACTCATACAGGAATCAAGGGAATGCGCCGTGGGCCAGCGTGTTTGCAATGTGCTCCATAAAGGAGCGGACTCAGGGGAGTCTGTGTTTTTGGATGAACTGGCGATCGGCTTGGCCCAGGTGGGCAAGGCCGATCTGGTGAGCAAGGAGCAGGCCGTAAAGACCATAGAAAGGCACCGCCAGAACCCCATCATGATAACCAGGGTGTCGGGAAAATACCTGGAGATATGCCGCTCATTGCCCAAGAACTGCATCTACTGGAATTCTGAAAAACGCGGCCTTAGATGTATCCAGCGGTGAGCGGCCGCCGGCCTTCAGGGGATGTGTAGCCGGGATCGGCTATGTCCGCCGAGGTGAGGAATAAGAGACCCGGGAGCGGTCTCCTTGCTTGCGGGAAGCGCACCGCCTTTCCTCCTCCGAGTCGGCAAAGCTGTGGGCTATCTGGCAAAAAACCTCCTCAATCTCCAAAAAGGCATCCACCAGCTCAGGATCAAAATCAATCCCCCGTTTTTCTTTTATCATGGCCATGGTCACGTCGTGGGGCAGGGGGTCTTTATAAGGCCGCCGGCTGATTAAGGCATCATACACGTCCGCCAGGGCCATGAGCCTGCCGGGCAGGGGTATCTCTTTTCCTTTCAAGCCCATGGGATAGCCCGAGCCATCCCAGCGCTCATGATGGGTGGCCACGATAATCTGGGCCAGGCGCAAGAAAGAATTTTCACCCAGGCGCTGCTCGGCCGCGTCCAAGATATGCCGGCCATAATCAATGTGCAGCTTCATGGTCTCGAACTCATCCTCGGTCAGGCTGACGGTCTTGCCCAGAATATGGTCCGGGATGCCCACCTTGCCCACATCGTGCAGCGGCGCCGAGCGGTAAAGCAGCTCAATGGTGTCGCCGTCCAGTTCATCCGGAAACTTTTTCTGTTCCACCAAGTACTCAGCCAAGACCTTGACGTAGTTTTGGGTGCGCTTGATGTGGCCGCCGGTCTCGGGATCGCGGGTCTCGGTTACATTGGCAATGGCCTCGATGGTGACCTCTTGCATCAAAACCAACTGCCGGTTGCGCTCCCTGACCCTCCTTTCCTCACGCCAGTACTTTAGAAGCGACAGCACCGAGAAGTTGAGCGCCAATACCGCCACCGGGTAAAGGGGGGAGACATACACGCCCCGGACGTACAAAAGCAGGTAAGAGCCTGCCAGTAAACCCGAACCGCTCAGCCCCAGGATCAAGAGGCTGGCCAAGGCGCGGCTAAAGGTAAGCAATACCGCCGAAAAAACCCCCATCACAAGCAATACCATCAGCTCCAGGCCCAGCACCCAGCGGGGATGGTAGAGGAAATCACCGCGCAGGATATTGTCCACGATTGTGGCCTGGGCCTCGACCCCTGAGAACATGGGGTCAAAAGGCATGGGGTGAATGTCCCCAAGGCCGGCCGCCGACGTGCCCAGCAACACGATCTTCCCCTTGATTTTTTGGGGATCGGCCTGGCCCTTTAAGACATCAGCAGCGGATATGCGTTCAAGGCGGCCTGTCCCTCCTCGAAAGCGGATGAGCAGGTTCCCGCCCTCGTCCAGCGGTATTTGCCGTTCATCCAGGGCCAAGGATTCCACACCGCTTTTTGACACCCTAAGCACAGCTTGGCGGGGGGGATGGGCCTTGAGCAAGGCGGCAAGGCCAAGGCTGGGGTAAACCCGCCCTTGGTAGGCCACCAGCAAGGGGGCCCGCCGCAGCATCCCGTCTGGATCGGGCCTGAAGTTGAAAAACCCCGAGGCGGTAACGGCCCGGGACAAAAGGCCGAGGTTGCAGGTCACGCCCCGGGCCTGGGGCAAAAAGCTCTCAACTCCGGCTGCTTCTTTCTCGCTGATAACAAACAGGGGTATGGCATGCAGATGACATCCCGAGTCAGAGGCCGGCTCTCCCGCAAAGGAGAAGCTGTATCCCAGGACATAGGGGCCCTGCCTCAGGGTCCGGGCCAAAACGGCGTCATTATCCTGAAGATCCTTGGTTATGCCCCTAAAACCCAGATCCAGGTCCAGGTCGCGCTTCATCTCCTTTTGCAGCCTGATTAGGGAGGTGCGGTCAGGTTCGGCCAATACCATATCCAGACCGATGCTGACTGCGCCCAATTGCTTAATTTTCTCCAGCAGGGAGGCCAATCTATATCTGGGCCAGGGCCACTGCCCGAATTGAGAAAGGCTTTTCTCGTCCAAATCCACAATCAAGGGCGCCCGGCTCACTGGGGCCTGCTTGTGAGTCCAGACAAAGCTGTCAAATATTTTGA
Organism: Desulfarculaceae bacterium; assembly: GCA_050116255.1. GTDB lineage: Bacteria > Desulfobacterota > Desulfarculia > Desulfarculales > Desulfarculaceae > JASFOZ01. Next base: position 5,916 of record JASFOZ010000091.1, on the reverse strand, counting down.
AATCAATGAAAGAGAGCATGGCCGGCTGCAAGGCATAGCAAACCCCCATTAGTGCGGCCAAGAGCAGACCCACGCTGATGATCAGCCGCTGTTCTTTGCCCGGCCGCCGAAGTGCCCGCAAGTATGTGGAGGGGGCGTTTTTCTTCATAACTGCTTATCCTTGAGTCCCTGCCCTGAAATCTGGCTGTTTAAGGCCTAGAGGCTCAGCGGACGAATACCTCCACCCTCCGGTTGAGGGGCTCATCCACCTCATCGCCGGTGGGAACCAGAAGGTCGATCTCTCCATGAGAAGTGACCTTGATCCGGCCGGGAGCCACGCCTTGGGTCACCAGCATATCCCTGACCATAGAGGCCCGTTTCAGGCCCAGTTGGTAATTCATGGCGTGGGGTCCCTGGGTGTCGGTATGGCCGACCACGCTGAACTCACTGTGCGGCCGCTGGCTCAGAACGGCGAATGCTTCTGGTAATTGGGTCTTCGACTCCTTGGTGAGATCAGCGGTGCCGGTTTTAAAGTACAAAATAAAGCGCACCGGCAGAAGAGGCTGCGCCGCCAGGGCGTCTTTGAAGACCGTCTGGATCTGCTTTTGGCTAATGATCTGAGGCTCTGAAGGTGGTGTGTCAGCCTGCCGCACCTCGGTGGACTCCTGCGGCCGGGTGAGTGTGCGCTGCCCCCCTGGGTTCTTAACCGTGATCTCGCCAACCTTTCCGTCGGGATCGGGCATGAGCACAAATAGGCTCTTCTGAGCGGAGCATCCGCATAGAAATAAAAGGCAAGCGCAAAAAATTAGGGCATACCTTTTCATCACTCCCCCTTTGGCGCGTCGTCCAAACTAGACTTGCTTCACTGTCCTTTCTCTTTGCGCCCTAGTCTGGATCCACCTTAACCAGAAACTTGGTTCCTCTTATGCCCACCGTGGCCTTAGGAGTCTTGAATTTAACCGACTCCGGGGATAACTTTCCGATTATGCCGGTGAGGTAGCTGGCGGTTCCTTTAATCATTTTTATGATGAACGAAAACTCTTTTTGCTCAGGCTTGAACACAAATTCGCTCACAACCAGGCGGCTATCCGGCCCCAGGGAAATAGTGGTGTTATCTTTAAAAATAACACCCAAAGAACCGTCCGGTCCGGTTACCAAAACATCGTTTTGACGAATCGGCATCCCTGGTTTGGCGGCCATTACCTGGCCGGTCCTTTCGATGCTGGCTGATCCCTTCACCTTTCTAAGGCCGCCTATATCTTGATCCTCAGCCCAGCCAGGGCAGGCCCCCAACAGCGCCCAGACGCAGAATAAAAGCATTAACCTTTTCATAATAACCTCCTGCCGATCTCTATATCGGTCAGATATGGTTCGGTTATGAATGATTTCGGCTTTACCTGGCCTCAATGCCAAGGCGCCGGCAAAATCCTCAAATTTAACTTTTCAGGACTAAAAAAATAGGATGGCTCCTAAACCGGCAGCAAAGCCATCCCAGTCCTTCATCGCCTCCAATCCATGGTCAACAGGGCATAAAAACCGCTGCTGCTGCTTGATATTAACCAGTGTTACACATCGCGACATTGCTGATATACACCGAAGACCTTGGGTTATTTATTTGCCAGCAAAATTATAGAAAACGCCGGTCAAACCTATTGGCTTAACGTCTGTTGTTGCCGCTAAATGATAGGGTTAATAAAAACATAATGTGGTATTTTATCATTAAATTTATCATATTGAACAGTACTAATCACCTGTGCAAGCGGCGTCGTGTCCCTGACCATGACGGGGCGATCAGCGTCAAGAACCTAAATAATCGTCATGTTTTCTTCTGAATTTTCCCGGGCTGGGGAAGCGGACAAGTCTTTAGGGCCTAAGGCCTCAGGCCACGATGGCGCCGCCTCAGGTGAAACCGGCCCCGGCGGTGCAGGTATAGCAATGATCCCCCACAGCTATGCCTGAACCCGGCTCTGGGGGAGCATCCAATTGACTGACATGAACCCGGCGGCCCCGGCCCGCCCCCAGGGGAAGCCCTGCGGCCAGATTGAAATCGCAGTCATAGAGGTAGCCCTGCCAATCCACTGAGACCTGGTTGCGGCACATGAGGCCGTCCACTGCGCAGGCGTTGAAGGCCTGACTCAGCTTGTCCAGGTAGGCCTGATAATTACCCGAACTCTTTAGCCATTTTTGAAACCGGCCCAGAGGGACATTGGCAAAGGTGTAGAGGTTGTTGAACTCGATGCCCCAATCCTTTTTAAGCTTTTCCCGGAATCGTTTCTCTGCTTGGGCCTGCTCCGGCGGTAAGAAGGCGCCGGTGGGATTGCTGACTAGGTTCAGCTCCAAACCGGATCCGTTTTGGCCGTAACCCAGCCGGTTCAGCTGAATCAGGGTGTCTATCGATGATTTAAAAACGCCCCGGCCCCGCTGGGCCTCGGCCTGGCCCTGATTAAGGGCCGGCATAGAGGCGACGATAACCACCCCCTGGTCTGCAAAAAAATCCTTCAGGCCGTTCCGCGCCGGGTCAGCCAAGGCGGTGAGGTTGGCGCGGAGCATGATGCGGGGCACCGCCTCTTTGAGGCCGAGCACCAGCTCCTCCAGATGGGGATTCAGCTCCGGGGCACCGCCGGTTATATCCGCCATCTTGAAGCCGGCCCGCCGGGCATAGTCCACAACCTGGGCAATGGTCTCCGGCCCCATGACCTCGGTCCGGTCCGGCCCGGCCTCCAAGTGGCAGTGTTTGCAGGCCTGGTTGCACAGAAAACCCAGATTGACCTGGAGCGCCTCGGTTTCCAGGCGGTTAAGGACCAGGCCGTGCTGATTTAGGGTTTGGGCAAAAGATTCCAAGGTTCGCTTCCCCGGGACCTGGCTACATGGAAAGCTTGGCCGCCAACTTGCGCATTTGCACGCCATGCACCAAAGAGGCACCCCCCCGGATGGCGCAGGCCACATGCACGGCCTCGGTCATTTCCCCCTTTGAACAACCCTTTTCCAGACAGGCGTTGGTGTAGGCGTCTATGCAGTAGGGGCATTGGACCGTATGCGCCACCGCTAGGGCGATCAGGGCCTTTTCCCTTTCCGTCAGTTCTCCTTCGGCGAAAACCGTGCCGTAGTACTCGAAAAACTTCTTGCCCATCTCCGGGGCTTCCTCTGCTATCTGCTCAAAGCGGGGTAGGTCCTGAGAATCATAGTACTCGGACATCAGGCACTCCTTTGGTCTGGGTTTATGATCGCGGGAAACTCAATCAAGGTAAGACGGTACATCTATTTTTTAATTGTAAGCAGTCAATAGGGGTTTGACAACAGCGCCTTGGTTACTCACTTGTCCCAATCGGCTTCCATTATCACCGGCTGCACCATGTTGTGCATGCCCATCTGGTACCTGAACAGCACCGGGTGAGATTCCTTGAGAAATTCCAGATATTGCAGCCACAGTCCTAAAAGACGCAGCAGGGTCTTGCCAACGTCCTCGGCCAGATGGTTGAGAACACCCGCACTCTGGCTTTCCAGTTTGCCGTGAAAGTGGCTTTCCTCGATCAAATGAAACAGGGCCACCAAACAACGGTACAGGTCCTCATACTCCCAAAGGTTGGGGTTGCGGGTCATGGCCACGATCTCATCTTCCTTGGCCCTCAGCTGTTCAAAAACCTTTTGCAGAGAGCTGGCCTCAGCCTTCATCTTGACGTGATACAACGCCAGTTTGCGCCTGGCCTCCCGAAACCGCCGTGGGGTCCAATCGGGCTCTACTGTGGTTATGTCTTCTAATTCCTCACGGTTTTCCGCCAAGTCGGCCAGGGTGACATAAAAATCAATCCCCATCTGCCGGAAGAAGATTCCCAAAAACATGTTGAGCTTGCGCCTGAGCAGCCGCTTTTCCCGGAAGGAAAGAAGCTCCTCCAGGATCACGCTCAGGGCCAGGGCATGTATGGGCAAAAAAGCAAAATGTACCAAGACGTACTTTTTGATGTAGGAAAAATCGCCAAGGATGAGAAAGACGAAAAAGTAAAGAAAGCTGGACAGGGCAACCAGCCCTATCCCTATCAAGGCCTTTTCCATCCAGGACATGGGACCGGCGCTGCTATTGGCCAAATCGAAGCTCCATTCTGACGAATTTGAAGACCGCGGAAAAACTAAACCGTTTCATTGAGCAAGCCCCAGCAAACTAAGCCAGGCTCCATCCTCTGAGTCATGCGCTATTTAGCCCCTTTGCCTCTGCGCTCATGCGCCTGCTTTTCTCCGATCTCCGGCAAAGTTCCCAGATTATGCACTGGGGCCGGAACTTGCAGTAACCGCAAGGATCGGTGCAGGCCTCACAGTTGTCCAGGCAGTCCTGGCAATAGCCGATGTTCATCTTCTGACAGGTGACCCGCACCTCACGGTCGGGATGGTTGCGGCAGTTCATCTTGCTTCCTTTGCCTAACTCTCTATATCCCCTCAGCCAAACGGGCTGGGTTTTTTTATAACCCCACTTTATTAAACCTAAACAGCCATCAGGCGGCTGTCCAGGAAAAGGGCTCTTTCCTTGATTGTTGCCCGTAATATCCTGTAGCAAATTTTATCTGTTTTGAATAATAATTATTGACACTACTTGCTATAATAGTAAAAAATTATAAAATAAGTTTCCTAAAAGGTAATGATTACCAAAAGACGAGACAGAATGCCTACCGCCGGCAACCCCAGCCCATTATGCGGCGGGCAGCCCGAGTAACGGCACCAGGAAGAGAAACCTCATCAGATAAAACCGGAGCCTGGCCTATGAAGCGAAAAGCACTGGACAACCTGGATAAGGCCTTGATTGCCTGTCTGACCAAGGAAGGGCGGATGCCCATTCAGAAGCTGGGTCAGACCCTGAATATAACTACGCCAACCGTACGCAGCCGCCTCAATGCGCTCATAGACTCAAAAAGCCTCCAGGTTTCAGGGCTGATCGATCCGTCCAAGGTCGACGGCTTGATAACCGCCCTCATCGGCATCTCTCTGGACACCACCAGAGACCTGGACGAAAAGCTCGAAAAGATAGCGGACCTGGAACAAGTAAGCTGGGCGGCGGCGGTCACCGGCAGCTACGACGTAATCGCGGAAGTGGTCTCCAGCTCGGGAATGAACGGCATTTATTCTTTCCTAAGTGAAAGCCTGGTCGAGGTGGGCGGCATCAAGTCCACTGAGACTTTTTTAGTTATGCGGGCCAAGCGCAAATGGATGCGTCTGCCCGCGGGAATCGAAAAGGATTGGACTTCTCAGGGTAAAAAAGGGAGTAAGTCATGAAAGTGGGAGTGCCCAAGGAAATCAAGAATCATGAGTACCGGGTGGGCCTGGTTCCCTCCGGGGTCAGGCGCCTGACCGATGCCGGCCACCAGGTGATGGTGGAAAAGGATGCCGGCCTGGGCAGCGGCATTGCGGACCAGGATTACGAGGCTGCCGGAGCGGCGATTTTGGCCACAGGGGGCGATGTCTGGTCCCAGGCCGACATGGTCGTCAAGGTCAAGGAGCCCCTGCCCCAGGAGTACGGCTTGATCAAGGAAGGACAGGTACTGTTTACCTACCTCCATCTGGCCGCGGTACCAGAACTGACCGAGGCCCTATTAAACGCCGGCTGCATTGCCGTGGCCTATGAAACCATCCAATTGTCCGACGGCTCCCTGCCCCTTCTGACCCCCATGAGCGAAGTGGCCGGGCGCATGGCCCCCCAGGCGGGCGCTTCATACCTGACCAAATCCGCCGGCGGCCGGGGCGTTCTCTTAGGGGGGGTTCCGGGGGTGGAACGGGGCAAGGTCACCATTATCGGCGGCGGCGTGGTGGGAACCAATGCCGCCAAGATCGCGGTGGGTTTCGGCGCCCAGGTCTATATGCTGGATATCAACCAAAACCGGCTCGCCTACTTGGACGACATCTTTGGCAGCGCCATCACCACCGTGATGTCCAACCCGGAGAATATCGCCCGCC
>JASFOZ010000090.1:0-11394 GCA_050116255.1 Desulfarculaceae bacterium | reverse complement strand
CTCGATGTAGCTTTGGCTACACCTGCGGCCCTCGCTTGCCGGTCGCCTTGTCTGCAAGCGGCTGGCTGTGCCGGGGTCGGGTACAAACTGCACACTGATAGGATTAACGCTCTTTTCATAAAGATCCTATGGATCCTAGTTCGTTGTTCCATGCCACTCAACCTTCATGAAATATTCGGGCTACGGGCCTGGTTTACTCGTCAATACGGTTCGCCGCCTCCGGCCCACGATGGCTAACCCCCGAAGCGTGAATATCAATGAGTGAAATCTGGGCAGGCATACTGCAAGGGCCGGATAAGGCGCAGACATCCACCAAGGCCGCGCCGGGCTCTTTGGCCGAGCTGTCTCCGGGCCGTACGGTGCGGGCCCTGGTGCTGGGTATGGGCCATGGCGGGTTGGCCAAAATCAGCCTTTTGGGGACCACGGTTCTGGCTGAAACCCGGGTGCCGCTCAAGCCGGGGCAGTCCCTGACCCTCACCGTGGAGGAGGTCTCTCCCCGGATCGTCTTGTCTCTGGGCCAGGGCTCCGGCCCGTCCCAGCGCCTGGTCTTGGCCCTGCAAGAATCCCAGCAGGCAACCCGGAAGCTGGCCAGCAGCCTGAGCCGGCTTTTGAAATTCGATCTCCAAAAAGCCCCCCTCCCCACGGGCAAGGCCTCGGAACTGGCCGCCCGATTGAAGGAACTGGCCGCCGAGATGGTCATAGGCCCCAAGGCGGTTGGCGACACCAAGGCCCTGCCCCGCTCCCTGGCCGCCGCCGGCTGGGATATGGAGTCGCGGCTGGCCCGGCGGGTTGTTCAGGGAAAGTCGGGGACTTTTCCATCCGCCAACCTGCGGACGCTCTCCTGGATGTTGTCCCGGGAACTGGCCGGCAACTTGAGCCTGCTAACGGCCCAAGAGCCCTCCCGGGCCGCAGCCATCAAGGATTTCGCCCAGGCGGCTGCAGAGCTTGTCCACAGCTTCGAGGCCAACCAACGCCTGAACGCCCAGCTCTGGCCCCAGCGCGATCAACTCCTGCTGGCTTTGCCCTTTGCCTTTGGCGACCGGCTGGAGCAGGGCGAGCTGCTTCTGGAGTTGCCGGCGCAGCCGGATGAAGGCCCTGAGGGGCGCGAGACAAAGCTCGCCTTTTTCCTGAGTTTCAGCGCCCTGGGGCCGGTGGCCATAGAGGCGGCCCTGCGAAAAAAAATGGTAAGAGGCCACATATTCACCACCACTCCCCAGGCACAGGCCTTTTTAAAGACCCGCCTGCCCCGGCTTTACCAAGGTCTGGAAAAAGCCGGTTTCAAGGGCAATTTCGAGGTGCGGCTAAGCCCGCGCCTGGACCCGAAGACAGATTCGCCCCAGGCGGCCCTGATCCGCCAGGGCCATTACATCTCCATAAAGGTGTGAGCCCATGCCCGCTAAAGAGAAAATCCAGGTCACCATAAAAAAGGCCGTGGCCTTGGGCCGTGACCCTAAGGAGGAGCGCCCGCCCCAGGTCACTGCCAAGGGCCAGGGCAGGGTGGCGGAAAAGATAATAGCCCTGGCCCGGGAGCATCATATACCCATTCAGGAGGACCCGGATCTGGTGGAGGTCTTGCAGCACCTGGATCTGGAAGAACAGGTGCCGCCCGAGGTCTTTGCCGTGGTGGCCGAAATCCTCACCTTCATCTACAATTGCAACACTAAGTGGGCCCAGGGTCCGGCCAAGAGCCATTTTGCGGAGTTGGATGCTTGAAGCACCTGTTCTCTGCCACAGGGCTAATGGTTTTGCCTTCAGGGCCGTGCTAAACTACTTGTTGAAACGTTCTCTGGGGGAGGAACTCCATGTCAGAATCGGGTTTGGAGGGATTGGACGTCGTCATCCTTGATGACGATGAGCAGGTGTGCCAGATGCTTAAGGCCATGGTGGAATCCTTTTACACCGAGGGAGAGATACACGCCTTTACCGATTTTCTGCAGGCCCGGACATTTTGTTTCGACCGGGACCGTTCCTTGGCCATATTTGTGTTGGATGTTTTCTTGGGTGAACATTCCGGATTCGACTTCCTGGAGGCGGTGAGCCTGCACTACCCCATGGCTGCCCAGGACACCGTCATCATCACCGGCTCGGCCAGCGAGGAAGTGGTGGAAAAATGCATGGACTCTGGGGTTAATTACCTTTTGGAAAAGCCGGTGAAAAGGTACGCCTTTCAGTTTGCCCTCCGGGCCATAGCCAGTAAATACTTGGCCATGGCTCAGATACTAAAGGGTCAATCGCACCTTGCCGACGATTTGCACCATTTAAAATTGGTGCCCAAGGTGGGGAACACCGGATAAAGGCGGGCTTTTTTGCCCTTCTTCCTGCCGCGGCTTTGCCTTGTTTGTAATGACATATTTAGTAGATAACCGAATTCTGAGCCACTAGCCGAAAACAAAAGCCGGCGGTGCGGGTGATCGAGGTTGACCTTGGCGCCTATTAGGGTTATGAATGCTGCGAAATGTTACAGATCAGTTACAAAGAGGTCACAAAACTCTTTCATTACCTTAGCCTTCACCTGGGCGTGCATCAGATATGAAGATTGAGTTAGTAGTAATCCAGGCCCTGGGCGGGCTGGGCATGTTCCTGTTCGGAATGAAGCTCATGTCCGAGGGGCTGCAAAAGACCGCCGGCGACCGCCTGCGCGGCTTTTTACAGGTGGTTTCGTCCAACCGGGTGGTGGGGGCCATGTTGGGCACCGGCGTCACCGCCATTGTGCAATCCTCTTCTCTTACCACCGTGACCGTTGTGGGTTTTGTCAACGCCGGGCTCATGAACCTGACCCAGGCCATCGGCGTGATCCTGGGCGCCAACGTGGGGACCACCATCACCGCCCAGATCATAGCTTTCAAGGTCAGCACCATGGCCCTGGTGGGCATATTCGTGGGCATGATATTGAGGTTGTTCGCCCGCCGCCGCAAATGGCAATACCTGGGCGAAGTGATTTTGGGGTTCGGCCTTTTGTTCTATGGCATGACCGTGATGAAAAGCGGGTTCGCCCCCCTGCGCTCTCATCCTGATTTCATACAGTTTTTCACCACCTTTGATGCTACCGATATTTCAGGCATCTTGCTTTGCGTGGCCATCGGGACAGCGATGACCATGATCCTGCAATCCAGCTCGGCCACTGTGGGCATAACCATAGCCCTGGCCAGCCAGGGTCTTTTGAACCTGCCGGGGTCGGTGGCCTTGATCCTGGGCGATAATATCGGCACCACCATCACCGCTGAACTGGCCTCTATAGGAGGCAACCTGACTGCCCGGCGGGCGGCCCGGGCCCACACCATGTTCAATGTCATAGGCGTGTTGTACATGGTTATATTATTCCATCCATTTTTGGAACTGGTTCAGTGGGTAACCGCCCTTATGGGCATAGGGCCGGCCGAGGCGATGATCGATGGAGAAAAATCCAATATCGCAAGATACATAGCTAACTCACACACCTTGTTCAACGTGGTTAACGCCTGCGTTTTTCTGTTGGCCTTGCCCTTTTTGGCCAGGGCGGCCATCTGTCTCACCCGGGGCAAGGAACGCGAGGCCCTCATCGAGGACATGGGCCGCCTGCGTTATCTGGACCGGAAGTTCGTTGACAATCCCAGCGTGGCCCTGAACCAGGCCCGGGATGAGACGGTGCGCATGGGCCACATTGCCCAGGCCATGTTCCATGATGTCACTGCGGTAATGACCAGCCGCAAGCTGGAGCCGCTAACCCGCTGGCGCCGCAGCGAGGATGCCCTGGACCGGCTGCAAAGAAAGATAACCGACTTCTTGGTGCAGGTGAGCCAGGGCTCCATCACCGAGCTGGAAAGCCGGGAGATCGCCTCCTTAATGCGTATGGTCAACAACCTGGAGCGGGTGGGGGACTCGGTGGAGAACATCGCTGAACTCATTGAGGAGATGATTGAGGAAGACCTGCGCTTGACCGACGCCGGGTTGGTTGATTTCAGCGAAATATGCAAACAGGTGGGGGATTTTTTGGAGCTGGTGGTCAGGGCCATGGCCGAGCGGGATAGTGAGGTCATGGAAGTGGCCCGGCAGATGGAAGACAGCATTGACTCCATGCGCGAGCGTATGCGCGACAATCATGTCAACCGCCTGCGCGCCGGCATCTGTACTGTGGACCCAGGCTTGGTATTTGTGGATATGCTAAACAATTTCGAAAAGATAGGCGATTATTGCTTTAACATAGCCCAGGCCGTGGCCGGCATCCGCTGAGGGTCCCCAGGGACAGATTCTTTTGAGCCACTGATTATTATCCGGATTTTTTCAGCCGGTTGTACGCAAAAGGCGGTTCAGTCCATCTGGACTGCCTCCCCAGGGGCACCCCAGACCCGCGGGCCTGGGCATGCCCGAGCGCCCTACCTCACTCAGGCCTGAAAATATAAGCTATAGATAACAATCAGATAAGTGTGAATCGCACATTCGAGTTCATACTGTTTAAATCCTGGGCCTGAGCCCCATCTTGTCCAGACCTCCTCCCAAGACCAGCTAGGCAATAACTTCCCTGTGGCAAACGGCCTGGTTAGGCAGGCTCCTGAACCGAGCCTGAAAGGCCCTAATGTATTTAAATATTTAATATCAGCTAGTTATGCAAATTAATTTGCGTAGAAAGGCTTAAAAAAAAATGGCACGAAGGTTGCTAAACCCCTAGTGACGAGACAAACGGAAAAACCCAACAAGGCGGAAAGCCATATGTCTTTTGAATACACGGTTAATCAGAGCGACAAAAATCCCTATTACCTGGGCCTGCGGGATGCGTCCCACGCCAGCGTGATGCGCCAGCGCCATCTGGCGGTGATCTCCAACAACCTGGCCAATTCCAACACCCCCGGCTTCAAGGCCGACCGTATGATTTTCAACGACTTAATGGAACGTAAAATCAAGACCGACCACGGCCAAGGGAGCATGAACCACACCGCCAACGACCTGGACCTGGCCATCAGCGGCGAGGGCTATTTTCAGATAGGGACCCGGGAAGGGATCCGCCTGACCCGCGACGGCTCCTTCCGCATGCGGGGCGACGGCACTGTGGTCAACCCCATGGGATTCCCGGTATTGGGAGCCGGCGGCGCCCCCATCATCCTCAATCCTGAGGGCGAAAAAGTCTTCATAGACCCCAGCGGGGCTGTTTTCCAGGGAGAAGAAGAGGTGGGGCGCTTGTCAATTGTGACGGTGGATGATCCTGACTCCCTGGAAAAGGCGGGGCACAACCTTTTCGCCGCCAAGGGGGGGCAGGCTCCCCAAACCTTGCCCTCCCAGGACTATTCCCTGTCCCAGGGCTATCTGGAGACTTCCAATGTGCAGGTGGTCCAGGAGATGGTGGGTATGATCGAGGCCTTTAGGTCATTTGAATCTTATCAAAAGGCTATCCAAGCCCAAAGCGAGATGGATAAGCAGGCCACCACCCAGGTGGGGCGGGCGGCTTAGGGTGAGTCTGGATACGTCAGGAGGATGTGAGCCATGATGCGAAGCCTATACACCGCGGCCACCGGAATGAGCGCCCAGCAGCTCAACATGGACGTGGTGTCAAACAACCTATCCAATGTCAATACCAATGGCTTTAAAAAGAGCCGGGCCGATTTCGAGGACCTGCTCTATCAAACCCTGCGTCAGCCCGGGGCCACCCAGGCCGAAGGCCAGATGATCCCCACCGGCGTCCAGGTGGGCATGGGCGTCAGGCCGGTGGCCATACAAAAGCTCTTCTCCCAGGGCAACTACCAGCACACCGAAAACCAGCTGGACCTGGCCATCGAAGGTGACGGGTTTTTCAAGGTGCTCAAGGGGGACCAGGAGGTCTACACCCGGGCCGGGGCCTTTAAGCTGGATAACAACGGGGTCATAGTCGACTCCAACGGCCATGTCCTGCAGCCCCAGTTCACCGTGCCCGAGGGCACCACCAGCCTGGTGATCGACGCCAGCGGGCAGATAACCGCTCTGGCCGCCGACGGCACCCAACTGTCCCAGGCCCAGATGACCATCTACCGCTTCGCCAATAACGGCGGCCTCTACGCCCGGGGCAAGAACCTGTTCACCCCCACTCCCGCCTCCGGCGACGCGGTGGAGGGAACCCCGGGCACCAATGAGTTCGGCACCATCGCCCAGGGATTTTTGGAGATGAGCAACGTCAGCGTGGTGGACGAGATGGTCAACATGATCGTGTCCCAGAGGGCCTACGAGGCCAACTCCAAGGCCATCCAGACCTCGGACCAAATGCTCCAGCTTGCCAACAACGTCAAGCGTTAGGGATGAGTCATGAAGCTTAGCGCCATAGTCACCGCCCTTATGATGCTGGCCCTGACCGCCGCCGCGGCCCTGGCTGCGGACGGGACCCTGACCCTGGCCAGCCAAGCCAAGGTAAATGGATCCAAGGTGACCTTACTGGACTTGGTTGCCCCGGGGGCGGATCTTAAGGCGGGAGTGAAAAAGCGCCTGGCGGCACAGACCGTCACGGCAGCTCCCTCCCTGGGCCGCAGGGCCAAGGTGACCGGCGCCAGGCTGAGGGTTCTGATTCGTCAGGCCCGCCTGCCCAAAAACCTGAGCGTGTTGCTTCCGGCCGAGGTGGAGATCAGCCGCGCCAGCCGCCGGGTGACCGCCTTGGACCTTATCGAATCCTACCGCCAGGCCCTTATCGAGCGCCTGGGGCCCCAGGCCAAGGACGCTGACATTCATGATGTCAGCGCCTCCCGCGACCTGGTGGTGCCCGCCGGGCGCATGCAAACCCGGGTGAACTTCGTCACCGGCAGACTCAGCGGCCGGGTTCCGGCCAATGTGGAGGTGCTGGTGGAGGGCCGGAAGATGGCCCAGACCCGGGTAACGGGCCGGGTGGATATATACGGCATGGTGGTGGTGGCCTCCCGGGCCCTTCCCCGCCGGCATGTGATTCAACCAGACGATATCGAGGTGGTACGGACCAAACTCTCCGAAATCAACGGCGATATAGCCTCTGATCCTGAAGATTTGGTGGGCCTGCGCACCCGGACGCCGCTGGCTGCCAACGATCCCCTGATCCTGACCCGGCTGGAGCGGGCCCCCCTGATCAGGCGGGGCGAGGTGGTGACCATGATCTGCACCGGCAAAGGCCTCAGGGTCACGGCCAAGGGCCGCGCCGAGCAGACCGGTTTCAAGGGCGGCCGTATCCGTTTGGTGAACCTGGCCAGCAAGCGCCAGGTATACGGCACGGTTTTGGACTCAGGCACCGTGCGGGTTCAATTTTAGGAGGTATTAGGAAATGAAGGCATATGCAGCAGCCGCGCTGATATTGGTCCTGGCCCTGAGCGCGGGGTGCGCCACCAACCTCAACTCCGCCGATCCCTTGTATAAGACCGGGCCGGCGCCTGCACCCGCAGCCAACTACCAGCCTCCCAAGCCGCCGGTGGGTTCGTTGTTTCACGAGGCCCAGGCCGATCTTTTTACGGACATGACCGCCCGCCGGGTGGGCGATATCGTCATCGTGGAGATAACCGAAAACGCCAAGGCCAAAAAGAAGAACGACACCAAGGCGGAGCGCAAAAACACCTTTAAGGCCGGAGTGGCCGCCCTGATGGGCTATGAGAACGACTTTCCCATCCATAAGGGGACCGTGGCCGATGACGGCACCCGGGTGGACGCCGACTTCCAATCCAAGCACGATGCCAAGGCCGAGTTGACCCGGGAAGACACCATGACCGCCTCCATCGGCTGCACGGTCATAGAGGTGCTGCCCAACCGCAACCTGGTCATCCGGGGCTCCCGGGAGATCCTGGTAAACGGCGAGACCCAACACATCGTGTTGCAAGGAACGGTAAGGCCCACGGACATCACCACCACCAACACCGTGTACAGCACCCAGCTGGCCAATGCGCGCATCCACTACACCGGCCGCGGCGTGCTCACTGACAAACAAAAGCCCGGCTGGCTGGCCCGGCTTTTGGATCATATTTGGCCCTTCTAGGAGGCATGGGTAGTCATGAGGTTTAAACGGACCCTAATAACTTCAGCCCTGGTGCTGGCCCTGGCTCTGACGGCGATGCCGGCCGGCGCCGTGCGCATCAAGGATATGGCCTCGCTCAGGGGCGTACGCGGCAACCAGCTTATCGGTTACGGCCTGGTGGTGGGTTTAAACGGCACCGGCGACAAGGCCGCCACCACCTTCACCACTCAGGGGCTTACCAACATGCTCACCCGCATGGGGGTGAAGGTGACCCCCGGGCAGGTCAAGGTTAAAAACGTGGCCGCGGTGATGGTCACCGCCGAGCTGCCGGCCTTCGCCCGCCAGGGCAACCGCCTGGATGTGACCTTAAGCTCCCTGGGCGATTCCACCAGCCTGGCCGGCGGCACCTTGGTCCTCACGCCGCTCAAGGCCCTGGACGGCCAAGTCTATGCCGTGGCCCAGGGCCCGGTGAGTGTGGGCGGGTTCCAGGCCGGGGGCGCGGCCGCCTCGGTGTCGAAAAACCATCCCACCGTGGGGCGCATACCCCGGGGCGCCCTGGTGGAGCGGGAGCTGCCTCTTAGGTTTGGAGACATGCGCCGCCTGACCATAAACCTCCATTCTCCGGACTTCACCACCGCCAACCGGGTGGCCCAGAAAATAAACAGCTCCCTGCCCATTCTCCAGGCAAGGGCCTTGGACTCCGGTACCGTGTCCATCACCCTGCCTAATGGCAAAGACGTGGACCCGGTATCCATGATGGCCCGGCTGGAGAACCTGCAAGTCACCCCCGACCTTTCCGCCAAGGTGGTAGTGGAAGAGCGCACCGGCACCGTGGTCATGGGTGAGGCGGTGCGCATAAACACTGTGGCCGTGGCCTCGGGCTCTTTGAGTATAAGCATTCAGGAAGGGGCGGAGGTGAGTCAGGCACTGCCCTTTGCCCCCGGCGGCCAGACCGTGGCCACGCCCCGCACCGAGGTCCAGGTGGGCGAGCGCCGGGCCCCGCTTAGGCTGGTTAAGGGCGGCGGCGTATCCATCGGGGAAGTGGTCAAGGCTCTCAACGCCTTGGGGGCGACGCCCCGCGACCTGATTACGATCCTGCAGGCCATAAAGGCCGCCGGCGCCCTGCAGGCCGACCTGGAGATAATTTAAGCCGGGAGGTGGTTTTGCCATGAGCCTGGAATCTACCAAATCAATAAAGTCCTCGCAGACCGCGGCCGAGGCTCTCCTGCGCCAGCAGGACGCCGAATATCAGGCCCAAGAGCAGAAGAAGCTGCGCAAGGCCTGCCGTTTGATGGAGTCCCAATTCTTAGGCTTGCTCTGGAAGGAAATGCGCAAGACTCTGTCCAATGACAGCCTGTTCGGCGGGGGCTTCGGCGAGGAGATGTTCACGGACGCGCTGGATCAGGCCGTGGCCGATGCCAGCACCCAAGGAAGCTCTATGGGCGTGGCCGACCTTTTGGAGAAGCAGCTCAGCCAGCAGAGCCTGGTCAGCCCTGGGGTCAAATTGGGCAAAATGCCCGGAGGCCAGCAACTTGATGCCGCGGCGGACCTGCCGGTGCAAGGCACAGTGAGCAGTTCATACGGGCTGCGCGAACATCCAGTGACCGGTGAACTCAAGGAGCATACCGGCCTGGATATTGCGGCGGCGTCAGGATCGCCGGTGCGGGCCACCCAGGATGGCCGGGTGGTATTTGCCGGCGAACGGGGGGGATACGGTAACCTGGTGATCGTAGAACACAGCGGGGGAGCCCAAACCTATTACGCCCATCTCGAAGAAATAGACGTCAAGGCGGGTCAGCGGGTGAGTGCGGACCAACAGGTTGGCACTGTGGGCAGCAGCGGCGTGAGCACCGGCCCCCACTTGCACTATGAAGTGCGCAATTCCTCTGGTCAGGCCATGGATCCTGAGACTTTTCTGGCCAGGTTCTCTGACCGCTTGGCCTAAGGAGGCAGCATGATACACACGGCCATCAGCCAGATAAAAAAGCACCTCAGCGATGAAATCGAATGCTTCCGCGACCTGTTGACAGTGGTGGAACAAGAGCGCGATATCCTGCTTGAGGGGAAGCACGAAAATTTGATGTCCTTAAGCCAGCGCAAGCTGGAGCTGAGCCAAAAGCTGGCCCAGACCCAGAACCAGCGCCGCCGCCTCATGGAGGGTCTGTCCCCAAACCCAAAAGAGCCTTTGCGCCTCAGCGATTTAAGCCGTCATCTGCCCAAGGAGGAACGGTCCTCCTTTAGGGATTTAGTACGCATTCTCGGCGCCATGGCCAAACGCCTGGCAACCATGAACCAGCTCAACAAGGGTTTTGTGGAAGAGGCCTTGGACACGGTGGAACACCTGCTGGGCATCTTAACCGCCAGCAATCGCAACCAATGCTACAGCGCCCAGGGCTCCAGCCAAGCCCCTAATCTGCCCCGTTTGCTGGCCCGGGAGGTGTAAGATGCCCAATATCTGGACGGTGATGGACATCTCCAAGTGGGCCCTGCACGCATCCACCCGCCATCTGGATACAGTGGCTCATAACGTCGCCAATGTGAACACCCCCGGCTACTCCCGGCAGGAGGTTATCCAAACCACCAGTTGGCCGGAACGGACCAACGAGGGCTGGTATGGCCTGGGCGTGAAGACGGTAAACGTGATCCAGCATGTGGACAAGCTGATATTGGAGCGCATCACCGATAAAAACAGCTCCCAATACTACCACGACGCCCGCTTGTCGCAGCTGCGGCGCCTGGAGACCCTTTCCAACGAGGCCAAGGAAAACGGGTTGGGGGCCGAGATCACAGCGTTTTTCAACGCCTGGCAGGAGGTCAGCAACCAGCCCGAATCTTCGGCGGTGCGCAACGTCCTCAAGGAGACCTCCAATAACCTGATCGGTCGTTTCCAGACCTTGATGCGCGACATCACCCACATCAAGCGTGATTTGACCACCTACATCGAGGGCGCGGTCACCGAGGCCAATTCTATCTGCCGCCGCATCGCCGACCTCAACGATGAGATAACGCAGTCGGAGCATGCGGGCCAGCCGGCCAACGATTACCGCGACGAACGTCAGCGGCAGATCGACGCCCTGTCCGAGCTCATTAACATAAACTGGTTCGAAGACGCCGACGGCTCGGTCACGGTTATGGGCGGCGCGGGCAAAACCCTGGTGCAGGGCACCTATCCCAACCCGGACAACCCCGATCCCCTGCAATTCGGGCAGGTGAGCGGCTACAGTGAATACCAGCTGACTTGGTCGGACATGGGCCTGGTCATGGACAGCGATGAACTAACAGGCGGGACCATAGGCGCCTGGCTGAAGGTCCGGGATGTTGACATCCCAGACATGGAAAACTTCTTAAACGACCTGGCCCAAAACCTCATCTATGAGGTCAACCGGGTGCACAGCCAGGGTGTGGGTCTGGTCAAGTTCAGCGACGTCACCGGCACCTACGAGAGCCTTGACGCCACCACCTCTTTTAACGACGCCACCAACACCTTGCCC
>JASFOZ010000089.1:0-11417 GCA_050116255.1 Desulfarculaceae bacterium | reverse complement strand
GGTATTGGCCTCCACGGTCATCCTGAGCTATGAGGTTGCACTACGCTATCTTTTCAACCGGCCGTCAATCTGGGAGATAGAAGCTTCGGTATTTCTTCTAATTTTCGCCGGCTTTATTGGCGCGGCCTTTGGTCTGCAAAAAAACGCTCATATCAGCATTGACCTCATCACCAACCGACTTGGCGAAAGATCCCGCTTGCTGCTGAGTATTGTGACTTCGATTTTCTGCCTATTATTCTGTATGGCCATTGTTTATAAGGCATGGCCCATGTGGTGGGAAGCCTATGATCTTGATTGGTACTCGGAATCGTTATGGGGTCCGCCCCTTTGGATTCCTTATCTGTTTCTCCCTATTGGTTTTTCCGTGTTATGCCTCCAGTATGTGGTTGAGATCGTAAGGCTCATCCAAAGCTATCGAAGCACAATAAAGCAGCCAAGCTTATCCAAAGGAAATGACTGATGGACCCATTACTCATTGGTATTCTGGTATGCTTAATAGCGCTGCTTTTTCTCTTCAGCGGCATGCCCATTGCCTTTGCCCTTGGCATAACCTCGGTGGTCATGGCCTTTCTCTTCGGCATCCCCGACCAGTTTGACTTCATAGCCAATATCTTCTTTGACAGCCTGGACAGCTTCGGCTTGTTGGCTATCCCCTTGTTTATCTTCATGGGGGTGACCATAGCCTTTTCTCCGGCGGGCAATGACCTATATGAGGCCCTGCATCGTTGGCTCTATAGGATTCCCGGCGGGTTGGCCATTAGCAATATCATCGCCTGCGCGATCTTCGCGGCCATGTGCGGCTCCAGCCCAGCCACAGCCGCAGCTATAGGCACCTCGGGCATCCCCCAGATGATGAAAAGAGGTTATCCCCCTTCTCTGGCCAGCGGTGCCATCGTGGGCGGGGGAACCTTAGGAATCTTAATCCCGCCCAGCGTGACCATGATAGTCTACGGCATAGCCACTGAGACCTCCATCGGCAAACTCTTTATGGCGGGTATTATTCCCGGCATAATGCTGGTCGTCATGTTCTCGCTTTGGGCGGTGTATGCCGCCCATCGCCATAGGGGATTGGCGGCGGCAAAAGAAAGCGAAGCCTCAGGAGCCCAGGAGCAGGAAGTCATTTATTATTCCCTAAAGCAAAAAGTGGCCTATCTGCCCAAGACCCTGCCTTTTATTATCATTATTACAATTATAATGTATGCCCTGTACGGGGGACTGGCCACTCCCAGTGAAGCTGCGGCGGTAGGCGCCTTAGCCTCGTTGATTCTGGTAACTCTTATTTATAAGATGTTCTCATTTAAGGTACACAAACAGATACTTGGGGCCACTATTAAGGAAACCACAATGATTCTGCTTCTATTGGCAGGGTCATTTCTATTCGGCTCTACTCTCACTAAATTGCATGTGACCCAATCGGTGACCGAGATGATAGTAAACTTGGAAGTCTCCCGCTGGGTTCTACTCTTGGTGATAAACGGCTTCCTTCTGGTGCTGGGTTGCTTTCTACCTCCGGTGGCGATCATCCTGATAGTGGCCCCAATCCTGCATCCAATCATAACCGGTTTGGACTTCGATCCTATCTGGTTCGGCGTGATCATGACCCTAAATATGGAGGCCGGGCTGATCACCCCGCCCATGGGTATTAATCTTTACGTGGTGCAGGGCATTGCGCCCGAGATACCTCTCTCCTCCATATTGAAGGGATCCATGCCCTTTATGATGATGACTCTGCTCGGCATAGTAGCGCTTTGTTTCTTTCCCCAGCTGGCTCTTTGGTTGCCTTCCATGATGATAGGACAAAACTGATCTATGGTTTCAAGGTGTTTGCATCGGGAACAATCGCTTCGGATAATTATGCTTGGTCAGGGGGAGAACGAAAGGCATCTTAGTGATGAATCTGGCAAGAGAACTGCTCGATAAGCCTAAGGAAGAATTATGGAAAAAGGCAATTACTTTCGATAAGGAGACTATCACCTACGGTGATCTAACCGGCAATGTCAATCGCGTGGCTCAGATGTTGGCGAATATGGGAGTGGTCAAGGGGGACCGGGTGGCGGTGCAGCTCTCCAAGTCCCTGGAGACCATCTATTTCCATCTGGGCTGCTGCCATCTGAGCTGCATATCCATACCCATGAACGATGGCTACAAGGCCCCTGAAGTCGAATATCTTCTCTCCAACTCCGGCAGCAAATTATTTGTGACCGATGCAGCCAACTACCTCAAGTCCCAGGACGTGCTTGGCCGTATGGCGGGCCTTAAGGTATTGACCATCGACCAACAATTTCCCGGCGCCGCCTATTATCCCCAAAACCTGGAAAGCATACCAACAGAGCTCAGCATGGATTATCCCACCGGACCGGATGACCCGGCCATGATCTGCTACACCTCGGGCACCACCGGGCTGCCCAAGGGCGCGGTGCTCACCCAGCGTAACTTGGTGGAGAACGTGGAAGACCTGTGCCGCGTCTGGCAGATGTCCGATCGAGACATCCTTTTGCACACCCTTCCCCTGTTTCATGCCCACGGGCTGTTGGTCTCCTTATATGTGGCCCTCCAGGCCGGGGCCGAGACCATCATGCACGCCAAGTTCGTGCCAGAGGAGGTATGGCGAACCATCAAAGATAGTGCCTGCACCGTATTCATGGGCGTGCCCACCTTGTATCATCGTCTGCTCAACTCGTGGCATAAGATGGAATACAAACCCGATATCAGTTCCATGCGCCTTTTCACCTCAGGCTCGGCACCCCTTTCCGAAGAGCTATTCCAAAACTTTAAATCAGCCACCGGCCACACCATTCTGGAACGCTATGGCATGACCGAAACCATCATCGTCACCTCGAACCCCATTGAAGAGACTGCCAGGATCGGGGGCAGCGTAGGATATCCCCTTCCCCGGGTGTCCATCAAGGTGATTGATGCCAAGGGCCGCGAGGTCGCTCCCGGCGAAGTGGGCGAGGTATGCATAAAAGGCGGCAATGTGTTCCAGGGCTACTGGCAAAATCCGGACAAAACCAAGGAATCTTTTTCCGGCGATTGGTTCAGGTCCGGTGATCTTGGATTCCAGGACCCTCATGATGATATGAGGCTGTACCTGGTGGGGCGCTTAAAGGAGATGATCATCAGCGGGGGCTACAATGTCTACCCCAAGGAGGTTGAAAATCTTTTGGAAAGCCACCAGGCCATATCCGAAGTGGCGGTCTTCAGCCTGGCAGATGAAGATTTCGGGGAGAGGGTGGCGGCCGCAGTAGTGCTCAAGCCAGAGACCAAACTGGAGGCCCAGGATCTGCAAGACTTCTGCAAGCAAAGCTTGGCTAGCTACAAATGCCCCAAGCAGGTCTTTTACCTGGAGAGCTTGCCCAAGAACGCCATGGGCAAGATTTTAAAGGGTGAGCTAAAAGATAAATTTTCCTGAGGATGATGGAAACAGTCACATGCTGGTTCTTTGCTTTTAATCAAGGGAAGGCGGGTATATGGAGCCGGGATCAAAGTCAGTGTCCGGGGGGCCCTTGCAAGGTCTTAGGGTGCTGGATCTAACCAGCTATGTCTCCGGGCCCTTTTGCGCCATGATATTGGGCGATCTGGGGGCTGAGGTCATCAAGATAGAAAGACCGCCCAAAGGTGATGAAATGCGGGGCTGGCCGCCCCTGATCAATGGTCTAGGTTCATACTTCGCCATGGCCAATCGCAATAAAAAGAGTATGACCTTAAACCTGGGCACCCCCCAGGGCCGTGACATCTTCAGCCGCCTCTTGCCCACGGCCGATGTGCTGGTGGAGAACTTTAGGCCCGGCGTGATGGAGCGCCTGGGCTTGGGCTCTGAACAGGTGTTGCAGGCCAATCCCCGGCTGGTCTTCTGCCGCATATCCGGTTTCGGCCAGACCGGACCTTCTGCCCAGCGGCCGGGCTTCGATCAGATTCTGCAGGGTATGAGCGGGTTGATGAGCGTCACCGGCACTGAAGAATCGGGCCCGGTGCGCTCAGGCGTGGCCATCGGAGACGTGCTCACTGCCATATTCGGGGCCAATGGCATCCTGGCTGCTTTGCTGGCCAGGGAAAAGACCAGCCAGGGCCAGGTGGTGACCACCTCACTACTCGAAAGCCTGGTCGGGGTGCTGTCCGTGCAGGCCGGCGCCTATCTGGCCACCGGCAACGACCCAGGCCCGGCTGGAAACGACCACCCTGTGGTGGCCCCTTATGGCCTGTTCAAGGTGAAGGACGGCCACTTGAACATTGCCGCCGCGACTGACGCCATGTTTGAAAAGCTCTGTGGGATAATCGGCATGCCCCACCTTGCCCAACAGGCCGAGTTCAGCGACAATGGCAAAAGAATGCAGCATAAGCAGGCCCTGGTCAGAGAGCTGGAAAAGGGACTGGCCAGCGGCACCCGCCAGGAGTGGGAAGAGAAATTAACCGAGGCCCAAATCCCCTGCGGACCGATTCTCAGTATAGGCGAGGCCTTTGCCCAGCCCCAGGTCCAGCATTTGGAGATGTTGGCCCAGGTGGATCATCCCACCCTGGGCAGGTTCCAGTTTCCCGGCATTCCGGTCAAGCTGGCCGACACTCCGGCCTCGGTGCGAAGCGCCCCACCCGCCTTAGGTGAACACACCGAGGTGATACTGCAAGAGCTGGGTTACACCCCCCAAGAGGTGGATGACCTGCGCGCAAAGAATATACTCTAACCATTATCCAGGCAGTGCGGCCTCTCAAAAACCCAGGAAGATAGACATGGCTTTGATTTTAAGCGAGATAAAAAATTCCATCGGCACTATAACCTTTGCGGACCAAAAGGGCCTCAACCGCATGAGCAACGCCTTTCTGGGAGAATTCCAGGAAAGTATGGGTAAGATGGAGGCCAAGAAGGCACGGGTGGTGGTCATCAGGGCCGCCGAGGGCTGCCGGGTCTGGTCGGCCGGTTCTGACATTAGCGAACTGCCTCCCGCAGGTCAGGACCCCCAGTCCTATGACATGAACTTCATAGCCAGCCTGCGCCTGATTCGTCGCCTGCCCGTCCCGGTGATTGCAATGGTCAACGGCACCTGCTGGGGCGGGGGATGCCATTTTGCCTTTGCCTGCGATATGGTGGTGGCCACCGAGAAGGCCTCGTTCGCCATAACCCCGGTCAAGGTAGGGGTCCCCTATGCGACCTCCTCCCTGCTGGACTTCACTAGCGTGGTGGGGCTGCATATCGCCAAGGAGATGTTCTTTACCGCCCTGCCCCTTAGTGCCGAGCGGGCGGAAAAACTGGGATTGGTCAATCACTTGGTCCCGGCCGAAGAGTTGCAGTCCTTCACCTACACCCTGGCCGACGGGATCGTCCAAAACGCGCCCCTGGCCATAAGGGCTCTCAAAGAACAGTTCAGGCTATTAGAGGAATCAATGCTGCTGAGTCCAGAGAGCAGCCAATATGTGGAAGGGCTACGCCGTAAGGTATACGAGAGCTCCGACTATGAAGAGGGGAAAAAAGCCTTTTTGCAAAAACGCCCCCCCCAATTCAGGGGTAAATAACAATCAGCATTGACAATTGGTCTTGGCCGGAAGTTACGAGTGTTCAGGTTCAGAGCCTTTGAGACAGAGTCAAAGGTTTTGTTCAAGGACACCGCTGGGCAGCAGTTAAGCCCACGATAATGAGCAATGCCATTTGCCGTGACATCCGAAACTGCTACCCACAGATTAGAAGCCTGTTGCCCTATTTGAACAAACTACAGCGGGTGCTTGATTTCGCTTGATCAGCACCTTCTTTTTAATACCTCCTTGGCCGGGGCCGGCGCGGAGAAAATCCAAGCGGCTGTCTCCGCCGGCTGTCCCCCCACCCCCTACTTAAGCTGAGAAAGCTCCACGTTATCCATATCCGCGAAGGCCTGGTTGTCGCCCACCATTCCCCAAATAAAGGAATAGTGGGAGAGGCCCGCTCCGCAGTGGATGGACCAACTCGGCGAGATGACTGCTTCTTGGTTGCGCACCACGATATGCCTGGTCTTATCCGGCTCCCCCATGAGGTGGAAGAGAACCGCCTCCGGGGAGAGGTCGAAATAGAAATAGACCTCCATGCGGCGGGCATGGGTATGACAGGGAGGGATGCTGTTCCAGACGCTGCCCGGTTCCACTGCGGTGATGCCCATGACCAGGTTACAGCTTTGGACGCCGCCGGGATGGATATATTTATTCAAGACCCTGACATTCGCCTGCTCGTCAGTGCCCAGGCGGGCGCTCTCGGCCTCAGCCATGGTTGTCTTTTGGGTGGGGTATTGTTTGTGGGCAGGGCCGCTGAGCAGATAGAAACGGGCCGGTTCCTGCGGGTCGGCGCTGGTAAACGACACCTCGCGGCTGCCCAGGCCCAGGTAGAGGCAGTCGGTCTTTTCAAGTTCATACTCGCTGCCGTCCACTGTCACAGATCCCTTGGGGCCCACGTTGATGACCCCCAATTCCCGGCGCTCCAGGAAGAAATCGGTCCCCAGCTCCTTGCCGCCGGCCAGGTTCAAGGGCTCCACAGGGCAGGCGCCGCCGATAATCATGCGGTCTATATAACTATAAGTAAGCGAGAGCTTCCCGGGCGCGAACAGGTCTTGAACCAAGAACTCATCACGGATTCGTTCGGTGGTGTAGCCCTCGAAATCTCTGGGATTAGCCGGATGTCTCATCTGCATGAGGAGACTCCTTTCGTTTTTTGGTTTATATAGCGCCTGGCCGGTCAGCTCCTTACGAGGCCCGGGCCTTTTCAATGAACTCCAGGCACTGGGCCACGTTGCGGCTGATCCCCGCCCAGTCGGAGTTGGCCACCAACTCTTTGGAGACCAACTTGGAGCCCATGCCCAGGCAGGCGGCGCCGGCGCCGATCCAGGCGCTCACGGATTCCTGGGTGGGGGCCACGCCACCCGTGGGCATCAAGCGGGTCCAGGGCAGAGGGCCCTTAACGGCCTTGACAAAGTCCGGTCCGCCCACCTGGCCTCCCGGGAATATCTTGACGATCTCCGCCCCCAGCTCCTCGGCTTGAGATATCTCCGAGACCGAACCACAGCCCGGGGAGTAGGCCACCTTACGGCGGTTGCATAATCTAGCCGCCTCTGGATTCAAACAAGGCCCCACCACAAAGTTGGCTCCGCTATTAATATAAAGCGCGGCGGTGGGGGCGTCGATTACCGAGCCCACCCCCAATATCACCTGGGGACGCTTTTGGGCGGTATAATCCAAAAGATCACAGAACACCCGGTAGGCCAGATCGCCCCGGTTGGTGAACTCCAACACCCGGGCACCGCCTTCGAGGCAGGCGTCTATGATCCCCTTGGCCTTATCCAGGTCAGGGTTGTAAAAAACCGGAACCAAGCCCAACTCCAGCATGGCGTTGAGCACTTCCAGACGGCTAAAACGGGCCATAATTTCCTCCTATCTCGCCACCCGGCCGGAAGCGTCTCCGGCCATGAGCTTTTCCACCTCAGGGACCGAGGCCAGGTTGAAATCCCCTATGATCGAGTGTTTCAAGCATGCGGCGGCCACCGCAAACTCAAGCACCCGCTGTGACTCCTGGGGGTAACGCCTCAGGCCGTAGATCAAGCCAGCGGCAAAGGCGTCGCCGCCGCCCACCCGGTCCACCATATGGGTCAGCTCATAGCGGGGGGCCTGGTGGAATTCTTTTCCGTCATAAAGCACACCGGACCAGGTGTTGTGGCTGGCGCTGACCGAGCCCCTCAGGGTGAAGGCCGCCTTTTTGAGATTGGGAAAGCGCCCTAGCAACTCCTCGGCCACATAGCGGTATTTGTCGGCGTCAACCCGGCCGGCAGCCACGTCGGTGTCCGGGGCCTTGATGCCGAAGACCTTGTCCGCGTCTTCTTCGTTGCCCACCGCCACATCAGATAGCGCCACCAACTCAGGCATGACCTCTGGGGCGGTTTTGCCCCATTTCCAAAGTTTGGCCCGAAAGTTGAGATCGCAGGACACGGTGAGTCCCATCTTCTTGGCCATTTTCACGCCCTCGAGGCAGGCCTCCGCCGCGCCCCGGCTGATGGCCGGGGTGATTCCGGTCCAATGGAACCAGTCCGCCTCCCTAAAGGTTGCCTCCCAGTCGATCATGCCGGTACTGATTTCGGCCAAAGCCGAGCCGGCCCGGTCATAGATGACCTTGGAACCGCGCTGCATGGCGCCGAACTCAAGGAAGTATATGCCGAGGCGGTCTCCGCCCCAGGCGATGTGAGAGGTGTCCACTCCATACTGAGCCAGATACATTTCGCATGCCTTGCCCAGATCATTCTGGGGCAGCCGGGTCACATAGCAGACAGGTAGACCGAAGTTGGCCAAGGAGACGGCCACGTTGGCCTCGCCCCCGCCATAGATCACATCGAAGCTCGATGCCTGGGTGAAGCGCTTGAAACCCTTAGGGGCAAGCCGCATCATGATCTCTCCGAAGCAGACAACCTTTTTAGTCATTCCTTATAAACTCCATTCAAGCTCTCCTTGCTGCTATGCGGCCTTGGGGCGCCGGTCAGGCACAAGCATAATCAATACCGAGCGGCATCCCTAAAACAATCAAAGTATCCGGCGGCAGATGTCCAGCAGGTCCTCCTCTTTAAGCGACCTGGGGTTCCACTCCGTGGATTTTCCTATGCCGCGTTTTACCATCTCAGACAGAAGCCCATCTTCAACGCCAAACTCTCCCAGCCGGGTCGGAGCTTGCAAACGCTCCATCAGCCCCTCCACCTCGTCGGCAAAGGCCTCCGGCGATGCCAGGCCCAGCATGGCCAAGACATCGCTGAATATTTCGCGCACGCTGTCCGCGTTGTGGCGGATGAAGACGGGCAGAAAAACAGCACAGGCAAACCCATGCGGCACTTCGTAGTCCATGGTGAAGGGGTAGGAAAGCGGGTGGATGGCCGTGTTGGCCACCTGCGACATCTGGATGCCGGTGAGATTGCTGGCCAGGGCCATGTTGCTAAGGGATTCGCGGTCCTTGTCCCGGCAGGCCTTTTCCAGGTTGCGTATGGCCAACACGATTCCTCTGCCCGACAAGGCGCGGGTGAAGGGGTTGGCCCGGGTGGACCAGAAGCCCTCCACCGCCTGGTCCAGGGCGTCCAGGCCGCTGGAGACAGCCACCTTGAAGGGCATGCTGGCGGTGAGCTGGGGATCAACCAAGGCCGTGTCAGGGAACATCTGCACTGGAGCGATGGCGGGTTTGGCCTTTTTTTCAGGATGGGTGATCACCGCAAAAGGAGTCACCTCGCTTCCTGTACCGCTGGTGGTGGGGATCGTCACCATGGGCAGCCCTTTTTGCCAGCATGTCTTCTCGCCATCGAGGTATTCACGCACCGAGCCGGGATTCTTCTGAAGCATGGCCACGGCCTTGGCGGCGTCCAGGGCGCTGCCTCCGCCCAGGCCGATCACCACCCGGCAACCCTCTTCTTTGCATAGGGCCGCTCCCTCGTCCACAGTGGCAATGGTGGGATTCTCCTCAGCGCGGTCAAAGAGCGTCAACTCCCGCCCCTGCAAAATCTCCTGGACGCGGTCCAGGGAGCCGCTTTCCCTGGCCGAGCGCCGGCCGGTGACCAAAAAAACCTTGCCGCCGCCCAACTCATCCACCACCTCGCCCAGCTCGGACAAGCGGCCCCAGCCGAAACGTACCCTCGTGGGAAAATAGGCCTCCCAACTGCTCATTTCTTAAACCCCTCGAAGAAATCCTCACGGCCCATCTCCTTGAGCTTGGCCTTGAGTTTGTCCACGTGGTCCTTGCGCGGCGGGCAGAAGATGTCTATGCCCTTAAAGCCGGTCTTGGTGTAGCCGCCGTGGGGCACGTTGGCCGGATGCACGCAGACATCACCGGCGGACATGTTGAAACGCTCGTCGCCGCATATGTGTTCCTCTTCGCCTTCCAAGATGACCAGAATCTGCTCGGCGTCATGGGCATGGACCGGGAAATCACAACCCGGAGGATTCTCGATGAAGCTGATGAGCAACCGGTCGCTCAAAAGAAGATGGGCCGCCGACTCCTCAGTGAGGTTGACTTTGGGCAGGTCTTGGATGCTGAAACAGTATTTTGATTTTTTGTCAGACATTTGTTTCTCCTTGCCTTTGCCTGATTTATGGCTTTGCTCTTGGTTGTTTTGCCAGGCGGCCGCCCTACATGGCCATGTAACCTCCGTCCACGAACAGGACATGGCCGCTTATATAGGCGCTGGCCTCTGAGGCCAGAAACACCGCCGGTCCCATGAAATCCTTGGGGTCGCCCCACCGACTCAGGGGTATGCGGGCGCTGATCTCGTTGAAGCGGCCCTGGTCTTTCCTGAGCGCATCGGTCATTTCGGTGGCGATCCAGCCGGGGGCGATGGCGTTGGCCCGGATGCCGTATCGGCCCCAATCGTTGCACATGGTCTTGGTGGCCTGGGTGAGGCCACCCTTGCTGGCGGCATAGGCCGGCACGGTCTTGCCGCCGAAGACCGCCAGCAGAGAAGAGGTGTTAACAATGGACCCCTTGACCTTTTGGGCGATCATGTGGCGGGCCGCCAACTGGGAGAGATAGAAAGGACCGGTGAGGTTGATCTGCAGCACCCGCAGCCACTGTTCCATGGGGAAGTCTTCGCTGGGGGTCCGGTAGATGGTGCCCGCGTTGTTGAACAGAAAGTCTATCTTTCCCGCTTGCTCGATGGCCCGCTCCACCAGGACCTCGATATCCGCATGAGAGGCCATATCCACCTGCAAGGGGATCACCCGGGAGCCGGTCAAATCCGAAAGCTCCTCAGCCGCCCCCTTAAGCCTGTCCAGGTTACGGCCGGCGATAACCACGGCAGCGCCCGCCTCAGCCAGGCCTTGGGCCATGCCCTTGCCTATGCCGGTGCCGGCACCCGTGACGATGCCGCTTTTGTCTTTCAGGCTAAAATAATCCCAAATCATGACTTTTTCCTTCGCCCCCGAATAACCTGAATTCAACTCTCCACCCTGATCAACAGCTTGATGTATTTCTCGGGGTCCTCCTCTAATAGGCGGAAAGCCTCGCCGGTCTGTTCCAAAGCGAATTCGCCTGAGACCAGCCCTTCAGGGCCAAATACCCCCCGGGCCATCAGATCCAGGGCCCGGGGGAAATCCCCCAGGGTTACCCTGGAGCCCAGGATGCTCAGTTCCTTCAAGGCGACCTCTTTCCAAAGCAGCGGCGATTGTTGGCCTCCCAGGCCCATCAACACCACCCGGCCGCCGTTTCTGGCCATACGCACCGCCTGTTGGGGAGGGTATTCTGCGCTGGGGATTGCTTTGGCGGTTCCGATGCATTCTATGACCCGGTCCGCCCCAGCTCCGGCAGTGGCCTCCAGCACGGCCTGGACAGGGTCTTCCTGGGCGGCGTTGACGGTCAAGTCGGCCCCGAATGCCTTTGCCTTGGCCAGACGAGGTTCCAACACATCCACCGCCGCCAGCCAGGCGGCACCGCTGTTGCGGGCCACCTG
>JASFOZ010000088.1:0-11423 GCA_050116255.1 Desulfarculaceae bacterium | reverse complement strand
AAGTTACTACGGTTTCTGGAAAACGGCGAAATTGTCCGGGTCGGTTCCACCGATACGGTTCAGGTTGACGCCAGGATCATAGCCGCCAGCAATGTGGACCTGGAAGAAGAGGTTGCCGCCGGACGTTTCCGGCGCGACCTCTTTTACCGCCTGAATGTCATTCCCCTGCACCTGCCGCCCCTCAGGGAGCGGCCTGAGGATATTCCTTTTTTGATCCGCCATTTCCTGGGCCGCTTCAACCGCAAGTTCAAGACCGGCAAGACCTTTAGTGTGCCGGTGATAGAGGCGTTGATCAGCCACGACTGGGAGGGCAACATCCGGGAGTTGGAGAACGTGGTGGAGAGGCTTCTGGTTATGTCCCCCCAGGGTACAGTGGAACTTAACGACCTGCCTGCGGCCTTCCTCAACAAGGGAGACATGTCCGTAGCCCTGGGTCAGGGCAAAGGCCTGAAAAAGGCTGTATCTGAATATGAAAAGGCCATGATCAACTTGGCGCTGAAGATGTATGGCTCCCAGGCCCGGGCCGCTGCTGTCTTGAAAGTAAGCCAATCCACCATTGCCCGCAAACTGAGCAAATAAAATCCGTCAATTTTACATAATCAATTCACTTTTGCATAATTATTAATTAAATTTATATTTTCAACATATTATGCTGTTTGTATCTGAGGAAGAAACGCGGGTTAAATTTATAATAATCCGAAAATGAA
The DNA here is from genome assembly GCA_050116255.1 of Desulfarculaceae bacterium. Taxonomy (GTDB): domain Bacteria; phylum Desulfobacterota; class Desulfarculia; order Desulfarculales; family Desulfarculaceae; genus JASFOZ01. Next base: position 10,716 of record JASFOZ010000088.1, on the reverse strand, counting down.
TTGACAACTACCTTTAAGCGCTTCCCACGGTCTGAGCTGCGGCTCTGTTTCTAATAATGATAACAATATCTTAATGGGGCAAACCATGTGGCCAACCAGGGCTGGAATGTTTTTTGCTCCGTAATGGTGCAATAGCAATGGGTGCCAAACTCAATTTCAGCTATCAGAAGGCAAATATCAACAAACCGGAGGGAGCCTGAAATGGGCGACAAAAGCCAGTCATTAAAAAAGATGCGGGAATCATGTGTTCCCAAAGGGCCTTTTAATATAACCCCCTTTTTCGCGTCCCGGGCCCAGGGTGCCTTGATATGGGACATAGAGGGAAAGGAGTTGGTGGATTTCAGCGGCGGCATAGGGGTGGTCAATGTGGGCCATTGCCATCCCAAGGTGGTGGAGGCCATCAAGGACCAGGCCGAAAAATACATACACCCCTGCTTTCATGTGGTTATGTACGGACCCTATGTGGAGCTGGCCCAAAGGCTCTGCCAAATCACCCCTGGAGATTTTTCCAAGATGGCCATGTTCGCCAACTCCGGCGCCGAAGCGGTGGAGAACGCGGTAAAGGCAGCGCGCTATTACACCAAGCGGCCGGCAATCATAGCCTTGGAGCATGCCTTTCACGGCCGCACCTTGTTGGGCATGACCCTCACCAGCAAGATCATGCCCTATAAATACGGCTTCGGCCCCTTTGCGCCGGAGGTGTACCGGCTGCCCGCGCCCTATTGTTACCGCTGTCACTTTGGGCTCACCTACCCCGAATGCGGGGTATTGTGCGCCGAGCGCCTGAACGACTTTTTTGTGACCCAGGTCTCCGCCGACCACACTGCCGCCCTGATCGCGGAGCCGGTTTTGGGCGAGGGCGGATTCATCACCCCGCCACCTGAATACTTCCCCCGCATTGCCGAGATCTGCCGTCAAAAAGGGATCCTGTTCATCGCCGACGAGATCCAATCGGGAATGGGGCGCACCGGCACCATGTTCGCCATAGAGCACTGGGGGGTGGAGCCGGACCTGGTCACCGTGGCCAAGAGCCTGGCCGCGGGCATGCCTTTGAGCGCGGTGGTGGGGCGCGAGGAAATCCTGGACGCCTCCCATGTGGGCGGTTTGGGCGGCACCTATGGCGGCAACCCGCTGGCCTGCAGGGCGGCCCTGGCGGTGCTGGATATTTTGGAAGAGGAGGACTTGCTTTCCAAGGGCCAGGCCCTGGGGGGAAAAGTCAGGGCCCGCTTTGACGAGTTTGCCCAGAAGTACCCCGTCATCGGCGAGGTGCGCGGTCTGGGGCCCATGCTGGCCCTGGAGCTGGTAAAGGATAGGCAGAGCAAAGAGCCTGCGGGCGATGAGGCCAAGGCCTTGGTGGAATACTGCTATGAGAACGGCCTGGTGGTTCTGTCCTGCGGCGCCTATGGGAACGTCATCCGCACCCTTATGCCCTTGGTGATAAACGATGAACAGCTGCAAAGGGGCCTGACCGTGTTGGAGAAGGGTTTGGCCAAGGTGTCAGGAAAGGCCTAGGTAAACCGCCCTGGCTTGCCGGGCACAGGAATTGCCAATGGCCAGGAGGGTCAGGAATGGGGCCGCGCTGGAGGACGGGAACTCCCGTCCCCAGCAAGCCCCTGCCGCATGCCGGCGAGGGAGAGACCGCCATGGCGGCGCTTAGCCGAAGGCGCATGAGTTCTTTACGAATCAACCGGTTTTATACCTGCTAGCTAGATCCTTTCTCTAACAGGTTGTTGAAAAAGGCCTTCCTGGCCTTTTTCAACCGCAAGATGGCAAAAGTGCGATTTTGCCATCTTGCTCAAATTGCTTGGCCTTTCGGGCCTACGCAATTTGGCGGGCCTTCCGTGGCCCGCCTAGCAGGCTGTTTTTCAACAGCCTGCTAATATCCCATCAACCTGGGCAGCCAAAGAGTGATCGGCGGTACGTAGCTCACAAAAAGAGCGCAGCCACGATGACCAGAAACAGGCCCTTGCTCAAGGCCTCGAGTCTAACCATGGGGCTATAAGGCCCTTGTGTCGGCCCCGCACGCCTTACTAATGTCCCTCCAAGGCTGCGGCCAAGCTGTCTTTGAAAATACAAAGGGCGGTATCGGCTTCTTCGGTCGAAACGCTTAGCGCTGGACAGAAGCGGATCGTATTCTGGCCGCAACTGAGCATCAGCAGCCCTCTTTTAAAGCTTTCATCCAGGAAACGGCTGACCAGTTCGGGCGCCCGCTCTTTGGTCTCCCGGTCGTGCACCAGCTCCACCCCGATCATCAGCCCCAGTCCCCTGACATCACCGATGCATTCGAATTCCTTTTGCAGCTCCTTAAGACCTGATAGGAGCTGGGCTCCCCTGTCGCTGGCGTTTTGCATCAGCTCTTTTTCCACAAGGTCGATAGTCGCCAAGGCGGCTGCGCAGCAGACGGGATTGCCGCCAAAGGTGCTGGCATGGGAGCCGGCCTCCCAGGTCATCAAACCCCGCCGGGCCACCATGGCCCCCAGGGGCATGCCCGAGGCGATGCCTTTGGCCAGGGTGAATATGTCCGGTTCCACCCCGAAGTGCTCCATGGCGAACATCTTGCCGGTCCGCCCAATGCCTGACTGAACTTCATCGGCCACAAAAAGGATTCCATACTTGGCTGTGATCTCCTTGAGCCGGGCATGAAACTCGGGCGGTGGAACAATGTAGCCGCCTTCGCCCTGGATCGGCTCCACAAAAATGGCGGCCACTTCCTCGGGCGGCATAGTCATCTTGAACAAGGTATCCTCGATCCAGCGCACGCATTCATAATCGCAGCCAGGATAGGTCATATGGCAGGGACAGCGGTAGCAATAGGCATAGGGAATGTGGGTGATGCCCGGTACCAGGGGATTGTAGTGCTTTTTTTGGATGGTCTTTGAGGCGGTCAGGGACAAGGCGCCCATGGTCCGGCCGTGGAAGGCACCCAAAAAGGCGATATTCAGCTCACGCTTGGTCCTCCAGCGGGCCAGCTTGAATGCCGCTTCCACCGACTCGGCCCCGGAGTTGCAGAAAAAGACGCGATGCTTCATCTCGGCGGAGGCGCATCTGGCCAGCTTCTCAGCCAGGCTGATTTGGATGGAGTAGTAGAAATCCGTGCCTGACATGTGAATCAGGTTTTTGGCCTGAGTGCAGATGGCGTCCACCACCTGGGGATGACAGTGGCCGGTGGAGGTGACGGCTATTCCGGAAGTGAAATCCAAAAAGGAGTTGCCGTCAATGTCCTCGATCATCGAGCCACGGCCCCGGTGGGCGACCAAGGGATAGGCCCTGGTGTATGAAGGCGAGATGTGACGGTCGTCTATCTCAATCCACCTGGCCGCATCGGGCCCCGGCAGATCTGTGATCAAGTTAGGCATTGTCGCTGTTCTCATCTGTTACCTCCAGGTCTGCTTTAATTCAGCCTCCACCACGAACGAATCTCTATAGGCGCCGGGAATAGAGCTTCCCTCAACAGCCTCGACTCCAAAGAGAATATTTTCCCTGATCCGGATGCTGTTCATGCGGGAGCCCTTTTTCTCCTTATTCTTGAGCCAGCCTTAAAAGGCGCGAGACGACCTCAAGGGTGGATGCAATTTCGCTGAAACAGGCCACCCTAAAACTGGATGCCCTTGAGGCCCAGGACTTTTTCGACTGGAGATGAGTATGCCCCAAATCCATCCTTTGGACTTTTGCCCCGTTGGTGTTGGAAAAATATATGTTCATTACTGACATTATCTAATTTGATTACTAGGTATCTTTGTTGTATACAAGTAGAATAATAAAGAAATCGCGGTGTGTCAAGCAAATACCGGGGGCAAATCAGGGGATGTAATTCAAGGGGAAGCCATACCTTATAAGGCTAAAACCGTTTGAGAATATTGACTTTATACGTCTTAGGCGTATGGCCGGTATCAGGGCCGGGGTTTGAGCTGCCAGAAAACCTTGTAGCAATTTGCAACAGCCGGATTGGTCAATGAGGCCCCGGCCAGCCAGCCCATCATTATAAAAGACCAAGGCGGCCGTCATCCGGCATGCCGCTTCAACTTCCCTGGGGGATCGTTAGCAACCATCACACCATAAAGAATAATTTTATTTTGCATTATTAGCCGGCAAACATGTATTCTATCTGTGTTTGAGCAGGGATATTGAATAAATCCCAAATATGATTGTAGAATCAGCTTACCCCTGAAAAATTGCCAGCCGGATTGATCGAAGAACATTGATGGACCAAAAAATTTACCAGACTATCCGCAATCGGATCCTGTTCATGGATTACGCTCCCGGAGAGATCATCAATGAGAACTCCTTGGCTGAAGAGTTCGGGGTCAGCCGGACGCCGATCCGCCAGATCTTCAACCGGCTGGAATGGGAAAACTTGGTCAGGATAATACCCCGCAAGGGCACCATGATCGCCGAAGTCGAGTTCCGGAAACTGACCGAAGTTTTCAGGATAAGGATGGAAATAGAGCGACTTATCGGTCTGCTGGCCGCTGAACGAATAACCAAGCGCCATCTGGAAAGCCTGGACGAATTGGTGGTCAGGTGCCAGGACATGCGTGAACATGAGGATTGCCAGCGCTTGATCAGCGTTGAGTTGGATTGCCGCAACGTACTCCACGATGCGGCCAACAATAAGATTTTAGCCAAAATATCCAACTACTTATGGAGCCTGACCATAAGGGTTTGGATATCTATCCTGGACCGGAACAACTGGGCCTTTGAAGTGGATGACATGATCAAGGAGATCACACTGACGCGGCAGGCATTGACCGAAAAAACCCCCCAAGAGGTCGGAGAGCTCCGCCAACAATTTTTGACCAAATTCCTGGAACGAATCAAAGACAGGTTTTAAATTAAGTAGCCCTAAAGGTGGCCGGGCACCTACCTTGGATTTGCGCCATAAAAAACCGGCAGGGTTGCTTTTGGAGCACCCTGCCGGCTGTTTTTTCAAAAGCCTGCTAATCTCCCCAAAAGGCTATTTGGGAACCGGTATGGGTTTTACCAAATTGGGTTCTTTCCAATCTTTAGGCCTGGCGCAGTCGCGGCAGTTGATTCCCGGCAGGCCGTCAGCATACTTGGGAGCAGGCAGAGGCGTGATGGTGGCGCCGGGCGTGGGTTTGCCGGATTGCACCCCGGCCAGGCTCAACTCAGGGATGAATTTTCCGTCAAGTGCAGTGTCCATAAACAAAGGCGGCACCTTGTCGCGGGGAAACACGTTGCATTTGTCCGTAAACTTGTCGCCGGAGCAGACACATACATCCTTGGCCTCCACCCAGGGCAAGGGATATTCGACATTGTTGGAGGTCAGCTTCTTTTTGCCCAACAAAACCTCCATCATTAACTTGAAGGCATAGGGCCCCACCGCCGGGGCGGCGCTGGATGAAATGCCTTTCAGGCCCTTGGCTTGAAACTTGGGATCAGCTATGAGCAAACGGTATTCGTTGTTGGATTGTCCGGCTATAACCACCAACCTGTCGGGCCGGTTTTTCATCACGGCCTGCAGCGATCCATAGGTTCCATCAACGGTCCAGATGCCGTCGATGTTGGGGTGCGCCGCCAATATCTTCGATACCTCTTCTTGCGAAGTGGCGTCGTTCCAGTTGCCATAAAACTCGCTGACTATCTTGATGCCGGGATATTTCTTGAAAATGTACAGTGCCTGTTCATCATAGGTTTTGGTTACAGTCGTGCCGGCCACGCCGTGATTGATCACGATTTCGCCTTTGCCGCCCAGTTGATTCACCATCCACTGAGCCGTATTCGCCCCGTATCTGGCGGTGATGTTGCTAACGTTGACAACACAAGGTTCGGTCACGGTTGAGTCGTAGGTGAAAAACAAAACTCCCTTTTTGCAACCATGTTTCATAACCCGGTTCAGTGCGGTGGGAGAAAGCGGATATAAGATCACCGCGTCAGCGCCGGCAGCGATCATGCTTTGCAGGTCTGATATCTGACGCTGTACATCGGTCCCTGATATAACGGTCTTAAAGTCGATCAACTTGTCATAGGGCGGGGTTGCCGCCAAGGCTTTTATTCCGTTTGCGGCTGCACCCTGCCAGGTGTTTCCGCTATAGCTCATGTTCAAATAAACTTTGTATTTTTTTTGCCCGGCCTGGGCGTTGCCTTGCATGCCCAACAAACCCGCCACTAACAATGATAGACAAATGCCGTACAAGATGATTCTTTTCGCCATTTTTGTTCTCCTGTCCTTATTTTGGTGAACCAATTGAAAACGCTTTTGTCTTTTCAACCTCAATGCCGTTTCTCCAAAGGGGCATGCTCCAAACGCACGCCTCCATTACTGGTTTGTTGCCCTTACTCTCCAGAGGACGAAAGTTTGTTTTGGATGAAAGTTATTATGAGCGCGGAGATGATGATTCCTCCTTGGATGATGTTGCGCCAGCCCTGCGAAAGAGAGAGGGCCGTAATAATGGTTGATACGGTGCTTAAAAATATGGCCCCGGCAAAGGTTCCCAAATAAATTCCCCTTCCGCCGGTCACTCTGGCTCCGCCGATGACTACGGCCGCAATGGTGGGCATCAGATATGGCTCGCCCATATCCAGAGTGGCGCTTGCCGAATAGCCCGCCAAAAGCAGGCCGGACAAGGCGGCGCAAAAAGAGCTGACTCCATAGGCGGTGATGGTCAGCCCCACGATGGGCAGTCCCGCGATCCGCGCGGCGGTCTGGTTGCTGCCCAGGGCGTAAAGCTTCCGTCCCACGGCGGTGCGTTGTTGGCCCACAATTACAGCGACGACAAAAACCGCCATCAGAATCACCGGAATGGGGATGCCCGCCACATGGCCGCTCATCAGCTCTTGTAAGGCCGGCGCCACCCTTTGCTGCAAGCTTCCCGAAGTGGCCCCCAGGGCGACGCCGAAAAAGGTGGTGCCCATGGCCAAGGTCATTAATAAAGGGGGAATCTTCAACAGGGCTATGCCCAACCCGTTGATTACCCCTATTGCCGTACAGGAAGCCAAAACCAAGGGGACCGCCCAGGGCAGGCTTTCATTTGTTCCGTTGGTCAACGCGGCGATCATCATTCCGGCTATACTCATGACCACCCCGATGGACAGATCGATGCCGCCCAATAGGATGGTCAACCCCTGACCGCAGGACGCCACCACCAAAAAAATGGAAGTAACCAGTATGGCTGCAATCTGGGCAATAGAACCAAATGAGGGGGAAATGAGCTTCATTATCAAGATCAAGGCGGCAGAGGCCGCCAACACGATGAGGGCGACCGTGATTTCTCTTGTGAATAAAACGGACGGGGCGGCAATGCTCTTAGACAGAGGTGCGTTCATGGTGCGGTCCCGTTCTGCTTTGAACGGAGTTGCTTTTCATAGCCGCTCAGGGAAGAAGGACTTGCGGAGTTCTGGTGGAGCTCCCGCCATTTGCTCAGGAGTACGGTGGAGTTGCCCAGCAAAATCGCCAGGACCATAATCACTCCGTTGAAAATATTGGTGTAAAAATCAGACACCCCCAGCGAGAAAAGCATTTTTTGCATAATGGTCAAAATGCCCGCACCGGCCAGGGAGCCCATGATTCCGCCCCGGCCTCCGGAAAGAGAGGTTCCGCCGATGGCCACCGCCGCAAAGACGTATAGTAAAAAGGAGCTGCTCACCCGGGGATCCCCGGAGCTTATCTGGGCGCTAAGCATATATCCGGCGATGCCGTAAAAAAGGCCCGCCAGGGCAAAGGCCCCAAGCCTGATGCGGCTGACTTTAATGCCGGAAAAGTAAGCGGCGGTTTCATCTGTGCCCACGGCATAAAGGCCGATCCCAAAGCTGGTGCGGCGTATATAGAGCCAGACCACCGCCACCAGGACCAAAATGGCCGCCGAAACCGGCAAGACGCCCCCTATAAGGTCGGTGAGCTGGTATGAGATAAACTCAGCCACATCACCGCCGGGCGCCGGTAAAATGAGTAAGGCCACGCCTTGACATACGATCATGGTGCTTAGGGTGCAGGCCAGGGATTGCAGCCGCAGATAGGCCACGAGTATGCCATTGATAAGTCCAATGGCCAGCCCGATAAAGCAGCATAATAAAAAGCAAAGCAAGGCGCCGTGGGGCATGCTGGCGCTCTGGGTCGCCACCAAAACGTTGGTAACCGCGATGACTCCCACAGGGGAGATATCCATTTCCTTAATCAGGATGACAAAAGTCAGACCAGCTGCGGCCAGGGCCAACACCACGGTGTTGTTGAACAGGTTGGTGATGCTGAACAGGCTCAAGGCAGAGGGCATGTGCAGGGCATATGCGATGTACATGGCAACGAACAGGATAAAAGCAAGCGGCGCGCCGTTTAGGCGGTGAATCCTTATGGGAATGGTCATTCTTGCACCCTTTGCGCTGCCGCCCCTTTGTCTTCGCTTCGGCTCGAAAGGTGACCAGTGGCCAAAGAAAGCAATCTCTTTTGGGAAAGCTCGCCGCGAGGCTCCACAGCCACCACCGCATTTTGGTAAAGGACCAGACAACGGTCGCACAGGTGTACAAGCTCATCCAGTTCCGTGGAGTAAAACAGCACCCCCTTACCGCCTTGTACAAACTCCCTGATGATCTTGTAGATGGTCTGCTTGGTTATTACGTCCACTCCCCTGGTGGGATCGAACAAAAGCAGACATTGGGGATCGGTGAGCAGCGACCGGGCTAAGAGAGCCTTCTGCTGATTTCCACCGGAAAGAGAGGTAATGGGCAATGGGATATACTCGCTTCCAAGATCGACCTTTGCCGCCTTTTCATTTACCCATTCTTTCTCTTTGTCCTTTTGCACCAGTTGGGCAGTGGTCAATCTGTCAATCTCAGGCAGGGAAATGTTTGCCCTGGTGGTCAAATCCGGGAAGATCCCTTCGGTCTTGCGCTCTTCCGGAACAAGCACAAGCCCGGCCCGCCACGCGTTCCTTGGTGAGGATATGTTGCAGGGAAGCCCGTTTAGGGTGATTTGGCCGTTTTTTAAAGGTGCAAGACCCACCAGGGCCTTGAACAAGCTTGACTGGCCCTGACCTTCAAGGGCGGCAACGCCCAGTATCTCTCCCGACCTTATGCAGAAACCGATATTTTGCAGGTTCTCGCTGGAAAGATTATCGACCTGCAGAACATTCTTTTCTGCCTCTTGGATGCTCGAGGCTTCCTCTGGAAAGACCTCAACCACGGAACGCCCGGCCATGCAGCTGAATACCTGATTGGGGCTTAGGTCCTTTACTCTGGCCTCCAAGGCCTTGCGGCCATTACGCAAGATCACGCAATGCTGGCATACCCTTTGGACCTCATCCAACTTGTGGCTGATATAAATGATAGAAGAACCGCCAAGCACGAACTGGTCTATGAGATTGAAAAGCCATTCCCGGTCGGACAGGGCTGCCGTGGGCTCATCCAAAAGCAGTAAGCGGGGCTTGGAGAGCATGGCACGTACTATCTCAATACGCTGCCGTTGCCCCAAAGGCAGGTCCTCCACCAAAACCGATGGAGAAATATCCAAAACCCCGAATTCCTGAAGAACCTTAGCCGCCTTTTGCTCTACGCCATGGTTGGAAACCACTCCCCAGGCGTTTCTTTCAGGTTTGGGCAGAAAAAGATTGATCGCCACTGACAGCGTGGGGATAAGGCTCAGCTCCTGATAGGCGGTGGCCACGCCATGATCTTTGGCGTCTTGACAATCCTTGGCCTGATATCCCTGATCGCCAAGCCGTATAACTCCTTTGTCCGGCCTCACCACGCCGCTGAGTATTTTCACTACTGTGGATTTACCCGCCCCGTTTTCCCCTAAAAGACCGCACACTTCACCTGGTTGGATGGAAAAGGACACGTCATCCAAGGCGACCGTGGCCCCATATCTTTTTCTAAGATGCTTTATTTCTACAAATGGCGGGGCGTTCATGGTTATCTAGCTTTAATCACCTTCATCGCGAATTTGGATTTCAGATGCGTTTTCAAATATGTAAAATTTGGAAGGCCATCATTTGGGATGGGCTTGCCATCCATTTCCCGCAATGAGCCAAATGGAGGCCCTCGATCCCGCGGAAAAGTGCGTTTTGTATGTTTTTTTATGGATACATGTACGTTGTTGCTTGCAATACAAAATCATATAGTATATAATTTCGCTCAATGATATATTATTTAAATGAGCATGTCAAGCACTTAACGCTTCAACCTGAGACAACCAAAGATGCGCGGCTTTAAACTTCTATTTTTTAGGTGACGGTGACAGACCATGACCAAAAAGAAAAAGCCAAAGCCCCTGAGTGACAAAGCCTATGAATTCATCCGCCAACAGATTATCAAAGGCGTATACAGTCAAGGCTCCCGATTAGTTGTGAACACCCTGGCCCGTAAACTTGACCTTTCCTCCACGCCGATCAATGAAGCCCTGGCAGCTTTAGAGCGTGAGGGCCTGGTTGTGGCTTCGCAATTCAAAGGTTACACAGTCTGCACCCTTAGCACTTCGGATGTTGAAGACCTGTACGCCGTCAGGGAGGCCATTGAAGCCTTGGTGGTCAGGCTTGCCATGGAAAAAGACCACTCCGCCCTGGCCGGCCGATTAGAGGAAATACTAAGTGAGGAGAACAAGGCGGTTGAAGATATGGATTTCTCCAGGTTCGGTGACCTGGATTATGCCTTTCACAATGTGGTCTGGACCATCAGCGACAATATCTATGCCAACCGTTTCGAGAAAGTTATCAACGGTCATATGCACCTGATACTGGCCGCCGCAGCCAAAACCGCCGGGCGTTTCCA
>JASFOZ010000087.1:0-11476 GCA_050116255.1 Desulfarculaceae bacterium | reverse complement strand
CAGTATCTTAAGAAATTCCCCATCGACTCGCTGAAGATCGACCGGTCTTTTGTCAGCGAACTCCCCCATGATCCCGACGACGTAGCCATCGTCTTAGGAATCATATCCATGGCTGCCCAACTGCAGCTGAATGTCGTCGCCGAAGGCGTGGAAACCACAAACCAATTGGAATTTTTGCGCCGCCACAATTGCCAGATGATGCAGGGCTTCCTGTTCAGCCCTCCGGTACCGGCTGAGGAGCTTGCTGATTTATTACCCCAGAAGCTTCCCCTGAAATCCTGACCCTTTAAGCCGGACCCAACGAGACCGCCGCCACAGGCTCAGCATCAGATTGAACCGCATGAAGATGAACGTCTCTCTGGGGGTAGGGTATGTTGATGCCGGCCTGGTCCAAGCGCAGTTTAACCTGTTCTGTCAATTCGAAACGCACCGTCCAATAATCATCGCGCTTAACCCAGGGCCGAACCGCGAAATCAACACTACTCTCACCCAGATTCATAACACTCACTTGCGGGGCGGGATCGCTGAGCACCAGGGGATGGCTGCCCAATATTTCCACGAGCAGGTTTTTGGCCTTTAGCAGATCATCCTCATAGCCCACGCCGATGACCAGGTCCACCCGCCTGACATCCTCTTGATTGTAGTTGGTTATATTGTCACCGATCACCTTGGTGTTGGGAATGACCACTGCCAATCCGTCCGGAGTCTTCAGGTGGGTGGTCAGCAAGCCTATGGCCTCCACCGTCCCCAGAGCCCCACCGGCATTAATTACATCTCCCAGCTTAAAGGGCCTGAATAAAAGTATCAAAACCCCGGCGGCCAAGGAGGACAACTGGGACTGCAAGGCCAGGCCTACGGCCAGGCCGGCGGCGCCCAGAACCGCGATCAGAGAAGTGGTGGCAAAACCTACCTGATTCAAAGCGGCGATAATCACGATGGCTATCAAAACCGCCTTTATGACTTTGCTGCCAAAAGAAACCAGGGTTTCCTCAATCCCGGCCTTTTGCATCAGCCGCTTTGTGATACCGGCGAGGGCCTTGGCGGCTATGATTCCCAATACCAGAATGGCCAGCGCCCCGACCACCTGCAATCCATATAGAGTCAACCACCCCCTGAGTTCTCCTAATATTTGCTCCATAGCTCTCCTCCTATGCTTGGGTCCAATTTGCCAGGTTCAGTGCCAACTCACTTAATATTAATTATAATAACTTGGTGTAAGAAACCCCAGGCCCGCTAAAGACCGGAAACAGTTGACGCTAACCGGAGCCGATGGTAGACAAGGGCTTTGAAAGACCCGCTGGTTTTTCTGACGTTTTCACGGAGGGATGGCCGAGTGGTCGAAGGCGGCGGTCTTGAAAACCGTTGACCGATAAGGTCCGTGGGTTCGAATCCTACTCCCTCCGCCATTTTTTTCTTGGAGGGACCCCGTTTCGGGTTCAATATAGTAGGATCCTAAAAAAAGGCCGGGCCGAGAGGGGCTATTCCATCCGGGCCTGACCAAAAGCTCTTTGCGGAAACGGGCATGCGGAGAGATGACCGAGTGGCCGAAGGTGCTCGCCTGCTAAGCGAGTGAGGGGTGAAAGCTCCTCCGAGGGTTCGAATCCCTCTCTCTCCGCCATTTATCCAGGGGCTGCCACAGTTAGGTCCGGGCTGATTGGCCCGGGCCGTCTTTTTCAGAGCAAAGGTTTCAGATGCTCTTCGCCCAGATTATCTCCTTCATAATCGTCATGGTGGTCTTCGAGGCCTACCAGCCCGGAAAACCCACTCTGACACCTGATGAAACCTTGCTGGCTTGCCTGGGAGTGGCGGTTTGGCTGTGGTTGGGCAGCCGCCTGGCCGTATCCAGATTCATATGGCGCCTGTCCACTGCCAAAGCCCCTCTGGACCCCGCCCGCAGCGCCCGAAGGCTCATCGCCATACTCCAGGGTGCTGCCGTTTTCTCCTTAGTGCTGATGATTGTAGTGATGGACCTCAAGGCCCATCTTATCCGGATTCCCTGGGTCTTGAGCTCTGAGACCCTTTCCGGGCTCTGCGCGGTGTGCCTATATTTCTGCCTTCTTTCTCTGATCTGGTTCAATACCCATACCCTGGAACGCCTGGTGTTCGCTCAAAACCTGGACCGTTGGCCCTATGTGCGGGGCCAGGTCCGCTTCTGCGCCCCTGTGGTCTTCCCCTGGCTCATGGTGGCGGTGATGCGCGACTTGGGCAATCTGCTTTGGCCCCAGGCGCTGGTGCCCCTGAACCCCTTGGCCGGGGACATGGCCATGCTGGTGGTATTTCTGCTGTTGATCTCAGTGTTTTTCCCGCCGTCGGTGCGCTATTGGTGGGGATGCCGCCCCTGGCCGGAGGGGCCGGTGCGGGACTTGAGCCAGACCGTCTTGGACCGGGCCGGCGTCAGGGTTAAAGAAATCCTTTCTTGGCCCATCCTGCAAGGGCGCCTTATGACCGCCGGTGTGTTGGGCGTCTTTCCCCGGTTCCGCTATCTTTTGTTGACCCCGGCCCTGACCCAATCCCTGTCGCCAGAGGAGCTGGCTGCGGTGGTAGCCCACGAGGCCGGGCATGTCCACCACCGCCACATGCTTTTGTATCTGCTTTTCTTCCTGGGATACTTTGTGGCCGCCTTCGCCCTGAGCGAGCCCATCGGCCAGACGGTTTCGGCCCTGCTGCCTTGGCTGGCGGCGTCCGATTGGGGCCAGTCCCTGCTCGACTCTTCCCAGCCAGGCGGAGCCTGGTTCAGCGTGATCTTCGCCCTGCCCCTGGTGGTGTTGATGGTGGTCTATCTGCGCTACATTTTGGGTTTTTTCATGCGGCACTTCGAACGCCAGGCCGATTTTTACGCCCTACAGCTCCTGGGCAGCGCCAGCCCCCTGATGCAGGCCTTGGAAAAGGTAGCCCAATACTCCGGCAATACACGTGATGTGCCTTCCTGGCACCATTTCTCGGTGGCCCAGCGGGTGGATGCCTTGCGCCAGGCCGGCGAGCAACCGGAGCGCATTCGCACCCATGCCCAAGGCATTAAAAGAGGGTTCGCCCTGTATATCATCGGGTTGGTCACCGTACTGGGCTTGAGCTGGATGAGCGCCTCTTGGGAGTTGGGGGAGCAGACCCGGCGCGCGGGGATAATCAAACTTCTGGAGCGCAAATTGGCCCAGTCCCCCCGGGATCACCGCCTGCTTTTGAACCTGGGCATTCTACGTATGGAATCAGGCGACGAACCTGGCGCGGTGAACGACCTCACCAAGGCCCTGATGCTGGCCCCCCGGGACCCGGAGGCTTTAAACAGCCTGGCCTGGATTCTGGTGACCGCCAAGGACACCAACCTGCGCCGGCCCCGGGAGGCCCTGCAGCTTGCCTTGCAAGCGGTGAGTATCAAACCCTCACCGCATATATGGGATACCTTGGCAGAAGCCTATTTCGCAAACCACAAACCCATGCAGGCGCTGGCCGCGGCCAAGGCCGCCCTGGCCGCAGGCCCCAAGCAGCGTCTGAGTTATTTTAAAAGCCAACTGAAAAGATTTGAAAAGGCCGCCCAGGCTCAGGCCGGCGCCCCCTAACCTGGCTGGTGCCGGTTCGGATTTACCCGCTTTCCAGACTCGCCCGCATTACATTCCCAAAAGGCCGCTCTCCTGGACTCAGTGCCTCCCCAGGAAGCGGTCGGCAATGATCATGAGTTCAATCTCCCGGGCGCCCTCATATATCTCCACGATCTTGGCGTCCCGGTAGAGCCGGCTTATGTCATACTCAGCCAGATAGCCGTAGCCGCCGTGCATCAACAGGCATTCGTCCACAGTCTCCACCGCCACCCGCCCGGCAAACCACTTGGCCATGGAGATAAGGCTATGGTCTATCTTTTTCTGATCCAATAGGATGGCGGCCTTGTAGTAGAGATTGCGCGCCGCTTCGATACGGGTGGCCATGGTGGCCACTTTGATGCGGGTCGCCTGAAAATCCGCCAGGGGCCTGCCGAACTGCTCCCGGGTGCGTACATGTCTTACCGCCCGCTCCATGGCCCCCCGGGCCACGCCCACACCCTGGGCGGCCACGTGCAGCCTGGTGTGATTGAAAAACTGCATGAGCTGGGCAAATCCCTGGCCTAGCTGGCCGATAAGGTTTTCCGCGGGCACACGCACTTCCTTAAAGGCCACCTCGGCGGTGTCGCTGGCCCTGATTCCCAACTTCCCTACCAACTTGTTGGCCTCGTAGCCGGGGCTGTCCGTCTCCATTACAAAAACGCTGTAGCGCTGGTGGCGGCTGGGGTTATCAGGCTCGGTCTGACAAAAGACCAGCAAGAAATCGGCGATGTTGCCGTTGCTGGTGAACATCTTCTGACCGCTGATCACGTATTCGTCGCCGTCTCTAACCGCGGTGGTGGCGGCGGAGGTGACATCAGAGCCGGCACCAGGCTCGGTGATAGCAAAGCCGCAGATAGCCCGGCCTTGGGCCAAGGGAGTAAGCCAGCGTTTTTTCTGCTCCTCGCTGCCGTAGAGAAGTATCATCTCGCCGCCGAAGGTGGTGGAGGAGCACATCTGGGAGCAACCCGGGTCCACGGCCCAGAATTCTTCATTGACCAGGCAAAACTCGAAAAAACCAAAGCCGGGGCCGTCGTATTCCTCTGGTATCCAGGTGCCCACAAAACCCAGTTCGTTGGCCTTGGCCCAAAGCTCCCGCGAGAATTTCTCCTCCCGGTCCAGCTCATCGGCCACGGGCGTAAATTCACCCTGGGCAAACTCACGCGCCGCTTTAACAATATCCTTTTGCTCTTTGCTCAGCTCGAAATCCATGGCCACTCCTGCAACCATTGCGGACAGTTTTACAAAACGGACTCACCATAGCATGGGCGTGGACTGATGCAAAGCATTGCCGGCATTGTCTAGTTCCTCTCCTTGATCACACTCATGGTCTGCCACTTTCCCTGACGGTAGCGCCACCAAAATATCGTGCCCAAAAAGGCCACAAACAAAGTCAGACAGAACCATATGGAATAGAGACCCGCCCCAAAATGAACCACCATCAGGTAAATGGGAATGATCATGACCACCAGAGAGACGATTCCCACGGTCCACATGACGAAGTAGGTGTCACCGGCGCCCTTGATGGCGCCCGCGTATATTATGTGCAAGGCATCCAGCAAAGTGTAGGCCGCCACAAAGCGGAGCAGCACCACTCCGGTTTCCACTATGTACTCAAACTCTTCCCCAGTGTAATCGCGGGAACGGAAAAGCTCCATAAGCCACTCGGGGAAGAGAATGAACACCAGCCCCATAACCGCCATATAGGACATGGTTATATGCATGGTGCTTTTTGTGGCCTCCACTCCGTCCTGGGGCCGGCCCCGGCCTATAGCCTGGCCCACCATGGTCTGTATCGCCACATGAAAACCGATCATGGGCAAGAAGGCTATGGTGTCAAGGGAGATGGCGATGTTGCTGGCCGCCAGATCCAGCTTACCCAACCTGCCCACCATAATTGAAAAAAAGGTGATGGCGGACATGCCCACGAAAAACTCGATTCCGCCCGGCAAACCAAAGCGCAACAGGCGCATGAACAATTCCCGGTCAAAGGCACGGGAGCGCCAGACCGCAAACCTGCGGTTGTTTTCCTTGGTAAAGATCAACCAAGCGAATATGCCGGCAATCACCGCCCAGGCGGTGACCGTGGCCACCCCGGCTCCGGCGATCCCCATCTCCGGGAAAAACCACACGCCGTTGATCAGGGCGTAATCAAGGGGGATATTCACCACGGCGCCGGCCATATTCACCAGCATGACCGGGCGGGTTAAACCCCGGCCTGAATAAAAACAGGATAAGCCCATGCCCAGCACCCCCAGGCCTGAACCCAGGGTGAGGATCTTGAAATAAACGATTTCGAGCCTTTCCACCTCCGCGGGGTGCCCGCCCCAGCTGAACAGAGGCTTGGCAAAAAAGTAGAGCCCGGCCAAAACCAGAACCGCCAGCAGGCAAAAGTAGATGCCCTGCCACAGGGAGGCCCCCACCCTTTCCCTCTGGCCCGATCCTGTATATTGGGCTACGAAGACGTTTAAATAACCGGCCACACCCATGAAAAAAGACATAAACAAAAAAGAGGTTATTCCGGCCGGCAGAGCTGCGGCGATGGCGTCCACCGAATACCCGGCTAAAAACACCCGGTCGGTAAACTGCATTATGGTGGTGGAGGCCATGCTCATCACCAGGGGTAGGCCTATGGCCAGCACCTCTTTGTATCCCCCTACTTGGCTCCAACGCTTGATCACGGCAGGCTCCTCTCTGGAAATATTCATCTTACTCAAAACAACTTCGGTTTTCGGAACTATTTGGCGTGGAACACGCGGCTGCAGAAAATACCGCCGTCCGCGGAACCACATACTCAGCTTGTGTGGAAAAATTAAGGCTAAGCCCGTGCGGTCTTGGCTCAGTTAATTGATTTGACTATTGACCTGGAACATATCGGAAACCCTTGGCTATGGTGCGGTGAAGAGACTCAGACCGCGCCTGTCAGTTCAGAGCTAATTACCAGACGGCCCCCAATTGTGCAAATGGAAAATAGATTACCGTAAGTTTTCCGGGTTTTGCCCAGCATACTCCAACAGGCGCACAAACAAATCACGCAGGCTGGCTTCATCCCCTGCCATGCGTTCCAGCACCTCCTGCCAGCTGCCAGCCCCTTCCTGGGCCAGACAGGTGTCAGACAAAAGCACCATCAATCTGTCATCCGGAGTGAACCAAAAAGGGTAAAGCCGACAGTAGAGCGGCCGCGCCTCCGTGGGAAGCACGCAGCCCCCAGGCCCCAAAAAAAAGCAAGCTCCCTGCTCATCCACCCGCAGCCGCAAGCGCCGGCCTTGGGGCATGGTCTGCGCCAAGAGGGGATGGATGGCAGCCACTCCCGCCAGAAACCCCGGCGATACCTGGTCTGCCACTACGAACTCCTGGGGCCTCTTGCCGCTGGCCTGGGCTATGGCCTCTATCTCGGTTTGGGTGAGGCCAAACATCTCGGCGGTGTCTTTATCCTGCAAGATGCAACAGCCCCGCCCTTTGGCATGGCAGGCAGCACATATGGAAGGATCCTTGGAACTCATGCCCATCTCCAGCTGACGGCTTTAGGGCATTGTGAGGGATAAGTGTCTGTGGCACAAGGGCAAATCGGCGAAAAGCCCTAAAGCGGACCCAAAACTGGAAAGTTACATTCTAGCTAAAAAGTAGCTTGCGCTTTGACTGGCGGGCGTGCTAGACAAAAACGTAGGCATTCCTGTAAAAGACCCCAAAGGACCCAGGCCAAGGCGGCCTGACCAAAGCGGAGCCAAGGCTCCAGTCAGAGGCTTATTACGTTTAGGGAGGGCGAAATCATGATGTGGGACGAAAAATTCGAATCCATGTCCAGCGATGAGATGCAGGCCTTTCAACTGCAAAAGCTGCAAGAGACGGCGGCCTGGGTCCATGAAAAAATCCCCTTTTATAAAAAGAAGTTCGATGAATTGGGCCTGGCCCCGGGCGACATCAAGGCGATCGAAGACCTGAGCAAGTTGCCTTTCAGCGTTAAAACCGATTTGAGAGACAACTATCCTTTCGGGCTTTGCGCCGTGCCCATGGATCAGGTGGTTCGGATCCACGCCTCCAGCGGCACCACCGGCAAACCCATCACCGGCCCCTATACCAAAGAGGACCTGGATCAGTGGGCTGAATGCATGGCCCGCAACCTGACTGCGGCCGGGATTAACTCCGAAGACATCGTACAGAACTCCTATGGCATGGGCCTATTCACCGGGGGTCTGGGCTTCCATCAAGGAGCGGAAAAGATCGGCTGCGCCATCGTCCCGGCCAGCAGCGGCATGACTGAACGCCAGATCACCCTGATGAATGATTTCGGCACCACGGTTTTGTTCGCCACTCCCTCTTACGCTTTGACCATAGCCGAAAAGGCCAAGGACATGGGAGTCGACCTGCGCAAGCTGCCGGTGCGGGTGGGCGTGTTCGGTGCCGAGCCCTGGACCATTGAGATGCGCCAGGAGATAGAAGAGCGCATGGGCATCAAGGCCCACGAGGCCTACGGGCTCACGGAGATGATGGGACCGGGGGTTGCCTTTGACTGTGCGGCCCAGGACGGCTATATGCACATCAATGAGGATCATGTCTTGGCCGAGATCATTGACCCGGTCACCGAAGAGCCTCTCCCCTTGGGTGAAAAGGGCGAACTGGTCTTTACGGCCATACAGCGCCGGGCCATGCCCGTGCTGCGCTACCGCACCCGCGACATCACCGAACTCAAACGTGAAACCTGTTCCTGCGGCCGGACCCTGCTCAAGATGAAGAAGGTCTTTGGGCGCTCGGACGACATGCTCATCATCAGCGGCGTCAATGTCTTCCCCAGCCAGATTGAGTCCATATTGCTGGAGGTGCCTGAGGTTGAACCCCAGTACGTCTTGATCATCCGCAAGAAGGGCTATCTGGACGCCTTGAGCGTGGACGTGGAAGCCAAGCCCGAGGTCTATGACCTGGGCGAGGAAAAACTGCGTGAGGTCGAAAAACAAATCGAGGGCAGAATCCGCGGCATCGTGGGCATCGGCGTCAAGGTCCGTTGTGTCCCGCCCAAGTCCATCGAGCGCTCCGAGGGCAAGGCCAAGCGCGTCTTCGACGCCCGCAATATGTAGTTATTCCGAATCAGCCCAAAAAGTCCCGCCCTATATGGGGCGGGACCTTTTTATATAAGCTCATTCCATAAACCTGCGCCCCAGATCATATGCCTGGCCCAGATACTGGCCCAGGCCAAAGTAGGCCCGAAGCCCAGGAATAAAGCACAGGGGATCGACCTTCACGGGATCTGGCACCCCTGAGGAGCCGATGCAGTCCTCATCGGCCTTGGCGTCCAGGATCTCACCTATAAACTGGGTGTGCAGGCCCAGCTCATTGGTCTGAACCAGCTTGCACTCCAGGACCAAGGGCGCCTCTTCCAGGTAGGGGGCGTTAACCAGATCGCTTTTCACCGGAGTCAACCCGGTTTCGGCAAACTTGTCTTGGCCGCGCCCGCTCACCATGCCCATATAATCGGCCTGGCCCGCCATAGACTTAGAAGGGATGTTTATGGTGAAGGCCTGGCTGCCTTTAATGCTGCCGTGGGAGTAAGTGGCCGCCCTCAGGCTCACTGAAACCAGAGGTGGTTTACTGCAACAGACTCCGCACCAGGCAGCGGTCATAAGGTTGGGCCGGTTTTCAGAGTCATAGGTCCCCACCAGCACCACCGGCGTGGGGTATAAGAGGGTGTTGGCTCCCAAAGACCTTTTCATGGCTCTCTCCTGTCTTGCTAAAAGCATTTATTTATTTTGGGGGTGATGGCAATAACTCGCTTGGGATTATCATACCGGATTTTCCACCCCATGTTATATATAGGGAGAAGCGGCATGCACCAGTCAACCGGTTCTCTTTTCCAGAGGGTTTTTGCCTGATGAGGGATTATCCCCTACAGCGGATAGCTGATTTTGTTCGCAGCGTCACTCCCTTTGACACCCTGGGCAGGGATGAGCTGGAACAGGTGGTATCCAGTCTGGAGATCGAGTTTTTCGCCAAAGGAACAGAGATCATCAAACAAGGCGGACCGCCTTCCCGGTTTCTACACATCATCCAGTCCGGCTCAGCGGTAATCTCCATGCCGGCAAGCGAAGAAGAGGAAGAAATTCTAGTCGATATCCGCGGCGAAGGCGACATGTTCGGCGCCTTAAGCCTTCTGCAAGGCAATCAGGCGCTTTTTCAGGTCACCGCCCGCGAAGACCTCATCTGCTATCTGTTGCCGGCCGCACCCTTTAAAAAGCTGGTGCAAACCCATCAAGACTTTGAACGCCATTTCAGCTACTCCTTGGCCCGCAATCTTCAGGCGGTCCGCCGCGGCGTGGACTGCCAATTACCCCGCCTGACCGGCCTGGAGGGGGTGAGCCTGGATGCGGCCATGGTGCGGGCCCAGGTCCGGGAGATGATGAGCAGCCGGGTCTTGAGCTGCCTGCCGGCCACGCCGGTGGGGGCTGCGGCCAAGCGCATGTCCATGCGCCAAGTGGGCTCCATAATAGTAGTGGAGGAGACCGGCCACCCAATCGGCATCCTGACCGACCGCGACCTGCGCGTAAGGGTGCTGGCCGAGGGGCGCAGCCATGACGAAGCTGTCGCCGGATTCATGAGCTATCCTTTGCATACTATAGGCCCGGATGTCTTCGCCTTTGAGGCGCTACTGCAGATGAGCCGTCATGGGGTCAGTCACTTGGTGGTGACCGAGGACGACCGCGTCGCCGGTGTGATCAGCTATCACGACCTCCACACCTTGACCGGTACTTCCCCCTTGGGCGTGATCCGCGACATCTCCAAGGTCACCAGCGTGGAAGGATTGATCAACCTCCATGTCCATATAGACCGGGTCTTGGAAACCTTGCTGCGCCAGGGCGGTTCGGCCTCCACCATGCTTACCTTGGTCACCGAGTTCAATGACCGCCTGACGCGCAAGCTTTTGGAGTTGATCGAGCTGGAGATCGAAAACCAGGGAGGCGGGCGGGCGCCTATCCCCTTTTGTTGGATGGCTCTGGGCAGCGAGGGCCGCCGGGAGCAGACCCTGCGCACTGACCAGGACAACGCCCTGCTTTTTGCCAACGTGCCCCCGGACCGGGAGAAAAAGGTCAAGACCTGGTTTTTGGGGTATGCCCAAAGGGTGGTCGACGCCCTGGAGCGCTGCGGCTTTCCCAAGTGCCAGGGCGGAATCATGGCCAGCAACCCCCGCTGGTGTCAGTCTGAGCGGGATTGGCAAAACACCTTCGTCACCTGGGTGATGAACCCCAATCCCGAGACCCTGCGCAATGCCACCATCTTCTTTGATTTCCGCTCCATATACACCGAAGCCGACTTCATGGAGGCCCTGGCCGCCAGACTCAGGGAGGCGGTGGAGGTGAACCGGCTGTTCTTGCGCCACATGGCCAAAAATGCCTTATATAACCGGCCTCCTCTGGGATTTCTGCGCCAGCTGGTAGTGGAAAAAAGCGGGGAGCATAAAAACAAACTGAATTTGAAACTGAGCGGACTGACTCCCTTGGTTGAGGCGGTGCGGGTCATGGCCTTGGATTTGGGGGTGGAAGCCACCAACACCCTGGTGCGCCTGGAAGAGATCACCCACCGGGGCCTTCTGGATGCAGAGTCGACGGCCGACCTGCGCGAGGCCTTTTCCTTCATTACCCTGCTCAGGATAAGCCACCACCTGGAGGCCCGGGCCCGGGGCCAGGTGCCCGACAACTTTGTCAATCCCGGCGACTTGAACAAATTCCAGCGCAAGATGCTCAAAGAGAGCTTTGCCGTTATCACCAAACTTCAGGATCTTATGGAGCACCGTTACCAAACCGCGGTGGTGGGCTAAAAGGGTAAGGGCGTGACCAAGGCTCAGCCTTTGAATAAAAACACACTAAGCTCCTGTTGAAGAAAAATGCTCGTACCCAGAGGCAAACATCAGTCTGAACCCA
>JASFOZ010000086.1:0-11482 GCA_050116255.1 Desulfarculaceae bacterium | reverse complement strand
CCAAGGCCATTGTACTTAGGAAAAATAGGCGTAGCCTGTCCAGGCCAGGGACCTGGGAAAGTGTCAATGTTTTTAAGCCAGAAACACCTCGGATTCCGCAACCGCATGGCCGATATGGTTCGGCAGGAAATCGCCCCTATAGCCGCAGATATTGAAAGCACCGGCGAGTTCCCCCAGCGTGCCTATGAGGTCTTTTCCCGGGAAAAGCTATTCACCCTGGCCATGCCGGGCTCTCACGGCGGCGCCGAGGCTGATGTCCTAAGCCTGTCCCTTATGGTGGAGGCCATCTCTACTTGCAGCCCCAGCTCGGCGCTTTTGGTCTTCCCCAGCAACGCGGTGTTGCGTACCATTGTTTTGACCGGAACTGAAGTGCAAAAAGATAGATTTTTTAAAGAGTTGCACGCCGGAGACCAGCCCATGGCCTTCTGCCTGACCGAGCCTGATCATGGCTCGGACGCCTTCAACCTGACCACCCGGGCCGAACCGGATGGCGATAACTATATTGTAAACGGCACCAAGAGCTATATAACCTTAGGGCCCCATGCCCGTTATTATCTGACCTTTGTGCGCACTGGCCCCGGCCCCAAAGCAGGCGGAGTCAGCGCCCTTATGGTGCCCAGGGACGCCCCGGGCCTGAGCTTTGGGCCCCCTGAAAAGAAAATGGGACTGCACGGGTCCATAACCTCTCAGATGTACATGCAAAACACGCCGGTCCCCATGCAGAACCGCTTGTGGGGAGAAGGTGAGGGCTGGCGGGTATTGACCGAAGTCGCCAATCCCATGCGCGTGTGGGGAGCGGCATCCATCGCCCTGGGTGTGGCCCAAGGGTTACTCAACCAGGCCCTTGATTACGCGCGCACCACCAAGGAGGGTGGGCAAACCCTGATAAACCAACAAGGCGTGGGTTTTGCCCTGGCGGACATGAAGATGAAAGTGGAGGCTTGCCGTTCTTTGATATACCGGGTCTGTGTCATGGCCGACGATCCCGACTCCGGCCCCAAGCAAGTGGAGACTTATACCTCCCTGGCAAAGTGCCATGCCTCAGACACTGCCGTGGAGGTTGCCGACTTGGCCAGCCAGGTGTTGGGGCAAACCATGGCTGTGGCGGATTCTTTGGCCGGACGGCTTTTTTGCGTGGCCAAGGGCATCCAGATTTTTGATGGCAGTAACCAGATCCAAAGGTTGATAGTGGCCCGGAATCTGGTGAGAAGATGAAACTAAAAATGGGGCGCCACATCCGCCCCGTTCATTAAAGGAAAGGAACACGTCATGGACTTTGAATTGAGCGAAGAACTGGCCATGCTAAGGGACATGGCCCGCGATTTTGCCCAGGAACAGATCGCGCCCAATGCCGACAAATGGGATGAAGAGCATTATTTCCCCTACGAGGAAGTGGTCAAGCCCATGGCTGAGCTGGGCTTCTTCGGCACGGTTATTCCCGAAGAGTATGGGGGCAACGAAATGGGCTGGCTGGCGGCCATGATTTGTACCGAGGAGATCGCCAAGGCCAGCTCATCTTTGCGCGTACAGATCAACATGCAGACTTTGGGCTGCGCCTTCACCATCTTCCGCTATGGCACCGACGCCGCTAAGGACAAATACATCGCCAAACTGGTAAGCGCCGAGTATATAGGCGGCTTCGGCATCACCGAGCCCAATGCGGGATCAGACGTAATGGGCCTTAAATCCACTGCCGAGGACAAGGGCGATTACTACCTGCTCAACGGCTCCAAGACCTGGATCAGCAACGCCAGCGTGGCCAGGTGCCTCATCTACTACGCCTATACGGACAAATCCGCAGGCAGCAAGGGAATGAGCGCCTTTGTGGTGGATCTGCGCAACGATGACGGATCCCTGGTGGAGGGCGTGACGGTCACCGATCTGGATAAGATGGGCTCCCGCTCCTCTCCCACCGGCGAAATCTATCTGGAAAACGTCAAGGTGCCCAAGGAGAACCTTCTGGGCAAACCCGGTAATGGGGTCAAGATTGTCTTCGGCTCCCTGGATCAGACCCGCCTTTCGGCCGCCGCCGGGGGCGTGGGCGTGGCCCAGGCCTGTCTGGACGAGGTGGTTAAGTATGCCCAGGAACGCGAGCAGTTCGGCAAGCCCATCGGCACCTTCCAGATGAACCAGGATCAGATAGCCCAGATGGCCATCGAGATCGAGTGCGCCCGCATGTTGGTCTACAAGGCTGCGGTGCAAAAGGACAACGGTAACCTCAGCAACAACCTGGAAGTGGCCATGGCCAAATGGAAGGCGGGCGAGGTGGCTATGATGTGCGCCAATTATGCCATGCGCATCCTGGGCGCCTATGGCTACTCCACCGAGTATCCAGTGGCCCGCTACTACCGCGATGCGCCCACCTACGTCATGGTGGAGGGCAGTGCCAACATTTGTAAATGGATTACCGCCCGTAAGTTGCTGGGTATAAGGTAGGTACGGTATTTGATCTAACCAAGGATTACTAATAGCCGCGCGGAAAAGCACCGTCCAGGGGGCCTTCCTGGGGATCGACGCCTGGGCGGAGATCAGCGGCGCCATCTATGGCCATGGGCCATTGTTCACAAGGAGCTTGCAATGCATCCCTATTTTAAAAACATGCCGGCTTTCGGCAAGGCATTATCAGACAAGAAAAAGGAAAAGCTCGCTGACAACAAAAAATCCATCCAAGAGGTGGATGCTGTGGTGGCGGCTGAGGTGGAGCGGGTCAAAAACGCGGGCATTCCGGCCGAGGTCATTAAAAAACGTGGCCAGTGGACGGTCTGGGAGCGCATCGAATACCTGGTGGACCCGGGCAGCTTCCGCCCCCTGCACACGATCTACAACCCCCGCCAGAATGTGGAAGGCACCACCGGCGTCATCGACGGCCTGGCCCAGATCGGCGGCAAATGGTGCGTGGTGGCCGGTTTTGACAACAAGGTCATCGCCGGGGCCTGGATCGCAGGCCAGGCCGAGAACCAGCTCAGGGTCACCGACCTGGCCAAGCGCCTGCACGTGCCCCTGGTATGGCTGGTCAACTGCTCTGGGGTCAAGCTCACCGAGCAGGAGGAGGTATATGCCGACCGCCGGGGCAACGGCACCACCTTTTTCCGTCATGCCGAGCTGGAGAAGCTGGGCATTCCCATTCTGGCCGGCATCTGGGGCACCAACCCCGCCGGCGGCGGCTACCAGGGCATCTCCCCCACCTTCCTCATCGCCCACAAGGACTGCAACATCGCCGTGGGCGGCGGCGGCATCGTGGGCGGCATGAGCCCCAAGGGCTTTTTCGATCTGGAGGGGGCCGAGCAGTTGATCGAGGCCACCCGCCACTTCAAGCAGGTGCCGCCCGGGTCTGTGCCCATACATTATGACGAGACCGGCTTTTTCAAGGAAGTGCACGACACCGAGGAAGGCGTGCTTGACGCCATCAAGGCCCACATGAAACAGATGCCTGCCTATGACCTGGACTTCTTCCGGGTGGATGAGCCCAAAGAACCCGCCTTCCCCGGCGACGACCTCAATTACCTGGTGGCCTTCAATCAGAAGATGGCCTATGACTTTGACCAGTGCCTGGCCCGCCTGGTGGACGGCAGCGAGCACATGGAGTTCCGCCCTGACTATGGGCCTGAGGTCTACACCGGCGTGGCCAAGATATCGGGCCTGCCGGTGGGCATCATCGGCAACCGCCAGGGCTTCATGCCTCCCGGCTATCCCCAGTATGCCAATGGCGAGTATCCCGGCATCGGCGGCAAGCTATACCGCGAGGGCCTGATCAAGATGAACGAGTTCGTCACCCAGTGCGGCCGCGACCGTCTGCCCATAATTTGGTTCCAGGACACCTCGGGCATCGACGTGGGTGACATCGCTGAGAAGGCCGAGCTTTTGGGGTTGGGCCAGAGCCTCATCTACTCCATTGAGCAGACTGACGTGCCCCAGATGCTGGTGGTGGTCCGTAAAGGCACCGCCGCCGCCCACTACATCATGGGCGGCCCCACTGCCAACAACCACAACGCCTTCACCTTGGGCACCCCCACCACCGAGATCTACGTCATGCATGGCGAGACTGCGGCTGCGGCCTCTTTCAGCCGCCGCTTGGTCAAGGAGCAGGATGCGGAACATGACCTGCAGCCGGTCATTGACAAGATGAATGCCTTGGCTCAGGAGTATCAGGACAAGTCCCGGCCCCATTATTGCGCCATTCGCGGCTTTGTGGATGAGGTGGTGCGCTATAACGACATCCGTGACTATATGGTGGCCTTCACTGAGGCAGCTTATCAGAACCCCCTCAGCATCTGCCCCCATCATCACATGATGTTGCCGAGACTGATAAAGGGTTGATTTTTTAAGATTATTTGATTGGTTCGTTTTGCCGGGGGAAACTTTTTGTGAACAAAAAGTTTCCCCCGGACCCCCTTCAAAAAAACTTGATCCGCAAATGGCCTGGCGGCCATTTGCGATGGGTTGAGTCTACGGCCTTCGTTCCAGAAGTATCCTGACAGTACTGAAAAACGCGACTCATGTTTTAGCTATCTACAAACTTATCTTAATTCTTATTTCTTGACAAGCCTTGTTTCTTATTATATGTTACAAGAAAAAAGGAGGACCAGATGAAAACAATCCAAATCGATGACGAAGTTTGGGCCTTCCTTAGCAGTCAAGCAGTTCCCTTTGTGGAGAAGGAGCCAAATCAAACCCTCAGACGCTTATTAGGTCTTGATAGCCCTAAAGACATAACTTCTTCTAAAAACTTGACTACGGTACCTATTCGGAGGAAACAACAGAGGACTAATCTTTTGCTAATGACAAAAAGTGGTCAACTGGAGCAGGGACAAAAGGTTTTTCTCTGTGATTATCGCAATAATGTCCTTAGAAAGTATCAAGCTACTATTTTTGGACAAAGGCTGAAGTTTGAAGGAAGACTTTATTCCATGAGCGAACTCGCACGAATACTTCTTAAAAAGGAGGGCTATGCTAGTAACTCTGTTCGCGGCCCAGCACATTGGTGTACTGAAGATGGTGTATCTATAAGGCAATTGTGGGATCAATACTTAAATAAAACAGAAAAGTAAATGAGCTTTGCATACCAGGTCGTTTGACATGAGGACATAAATGTCCTACTATTGGAGCTGAGGAATGAAAGGCAGGCAGTTCGTCCGGCGCTTGCGCAGGGCGGGGGCGGAGGTCATCGAAGGAAGAGGGAAGGGCGGCCATATGTTGGCCAAGTACCAGGGTAACCAAGCCACCATCCCCTTTCACGGTGACCGCGACCTAAGCCCCGCATTCCTGAAGATGCTGTGCAGGCAGCTTGGCATTGACCCCAAGGAAGTCTTATAGCTCCAATATGTTACAAGCCTATCCCGTAAAAATAACCCCCAACCGGGTGGGCGGCTTCATCGCCCGCTTTCCCGACGTGCCCGAGGCCTTAACCGAGGCCGATACCAAGGATGAGGTCTTGCATTGGGCCCAGGACGCCTTGGTGGTGGCCCTTTCTGGATACCTGGACCAGCGCAAGGACATCCCCCAACCCTCCCGGCCCAAGCGCGGGCAATCTTTAGTGGCCCTGCCTCCCATGATCGCTGTCAAGCTGGCCGTATACCAGGCCATGCGCGATAAGGGCGTGTCTCAGGCTGACCTGGCCCGGCGCCTGGGCTGCGATTCGCGGCAGGTGCGGCGTATCCTTGACCTTGACCACCATTCCCGCCTGGATCTGCTGGCTGCGGCTCTGCACGCCCTGGGCAAGCGCCTGGTGGTGGACGTGCGCAGCGCAGCCTGAAGGACAAAACCGGCCTCTTTCCGGGCCTGTCCCAGCCATAAACTAATTCACATTTTATAGCCATGCCCTTGGGGTGTGTTAGTATCGCGCGTATCTTTTAGATTCATTATGTAAAGACTGCGAGAGAGGTATGGACGAAAAAGAGCTGAAAAAGAAAACCGGCGAGACCGCCCAGGAATACTTTGACGGCTATCCCTGGGACCGGCCCTATGACCTGTGGCGGAGCTTTGACAAGGGCCTAGCCAAGGACCTGAGCCTGTTCATCACCGGCCAGATGTACGCCCGCCAAAAGCTGGACCACCCCACCCGCCAGCTGGTGGCGGTGGCGGCCCTGACCGCCCTGGAGCGCAAGGACGAGCTGCGCCTGCACATCTGGGCCGGGCTGAACGTGGGCCTGGATCCCCGGGACCTGGCCGAGGCCATCTTTCAGGTGGGCGTGTACGCGGGCATGCCCGTGGTCAACCAGGCGCTTTTGGTGCTAAAGGAAATTCTGGAAGAACGGGGCCAGTGGCCTCTGGAGCAGTGAGGTAGGCTGGGGTCAGTAGGCGTAGGGCTCTTCGCTCTTGGCAAAGAATATATACGGCATCTTGGGCACGGACACAGGCTCCACGGCATCGGCGATGATGATGGCCTCCTCGTGGAACAGGGAGAAGAAAACTCCCTGCAGCTTGGGGGCGTAAAGATTTTTCTCGGGCTTAGGCAGCTTTTTTATGCGGCCCAGGACCCGCACCCACTGATTGTCCTTCAAATCCTGGTATTGGGGCGTCTTTACCCGGAAGCCCAGGGCCACGGCATCAGCGGCGCAGCAGTATATCTGGGGTCTCAGCAGGGCGATCTCGCCCCGCCGGTCCAGCTCCGGGCTGCGGCGCACCACTCCCCGCACCACATAGGGCTCCCCCAGCTTCTGGGTGTCGTTGGCCTTGATCAGGGCGAACAACTCCAGGGTGTTGATCTTTATATAAGAGACGCCATTATGGGTGAGGCGGGGGCTGGCCTGGGCGGGCTGGCGCTGGATGCGCAGGCCCGGTGATCCCGGGGTGATGGCGTCAGCGTCAAAAGTTACCACCAAGGCGGCCAGCACCAGAAAAGAGGCCAGGCGAAGAGGGGTGGGGCAAAGCTGGCGCATGATCAAAGAGGCTACGCCCAAGGCGGCCAGGAGCACGCCCGTGGTCAGGGTGAGCCAGCCGAACTTGGGGTTCATGAGCACCCAATAATCCTGACTCAAGGACAGCCAGGCCAGGTATGCGCCCAATCCCAGCAGGATCAAGGCCTCGCCTATGGCTCCCAGGCGGCTCACGGCATCACCTCAGCAGGCTGCCCAGGAATATGGAGCCAGGATAGATAATAAGGAGCGGCGCCAGGATCAGGGCCAGGGCCACCCGGCGGTGAAAGGCGCTGAAGTACATGCCGATCAGCTTCAGGTCCAGCATGGGCCCCAGGGCCACAAAGGAAAGCTGGGCCGCCGCCGGAAAGGTGGTGAAGGAGGCGGCCACAAAGGCGTCGGCCTCGGAGCAGACGCTGAGCAGCACCGCCAGGAGCATCATCAGGGCCACGGCCAGGTAGGGGTTGCCCTGGAACATATCCACCACTTCCCAGGGCAGAAAGGTCTTGAAAAAGGCGGCTGCCAGAGCCCCCAACACCAAGAACTTGCCCATGTCCAAAAACTCGGAGGCGGTGTGGCTCACCACCTGGATCGGCCGGGAAAATGCCCGGCCATGTGCAGGTTGGCAAGAGGCGCAGGTGCAGGCGTGGGCGTGAATGGCATTCAGGGGCAGGGGGCTGGGGTCATGTGAATGATGGCCGTGGTGGTTGTGGTTGGGCTGGGGCTTTTGTCTGAGCAGAACCCGGGACGGGATCTCGCCCAGGGTCCAGCCCAACACTACTGCCGGTATTGCCACCAGGACTACCCGGGCCAAGACCATCCAGATGTCATAGCGGAAGGCCACAAAGGTGGAGGCCAGCACCACGGGATTGATCACCGGCGCAGAGAGCATATAGGTGAGGGCGGAGGCTGGGGGCACTCCTTTGTCCAGCAGGCGGCGGGCCACCGGCACCACCCCGCACTCGCAGGTGGGCAGCACCATGCCCGCAGCCAGCCCCACGGCCACGCCCAGCATGCGGTTGCGGGGCAGCAGCCGGGCCAGGCGCTCCTGATCCAGATACACTTCCATGACCGATGAGATCAGCGCACCCAACAATAAAAAGGGCGCCGCCTCGATGAAGATGGCAAGGACCACCTGGGAAAAGAATTGCAGGGTCTGGTACCAGTCTTGGTTCACAGCGTGTGAATACGGCTCCGCAAAGGGCTTAGGGACAGGCTATGAAGCCTCTCAGGCCCCCTTGGCCCGAGAGGCTCACCCCCCACACCCTATCACAGGCAAAGGATTATTTCGAGGCGGTAGGGATTTACTTTAAAGCGGCTGCGATCCGGTCGGCCGCGTCTTGCAGGTTTTGCATATAATCCCGGGCCAAAGGATCCAGGCTGGCCACCACCCCCTTGATGGCCTGGGCCAGGGCCCTGGCGCTTTCTTTGGAGAATTCCGGCTGCACGAATATAACCTTGGCGCCGTGTTCTTTGGCCTCCTTGATCAAATGGGCCAGGTGCTTCGGACCCGGACTCCTGCCGCCGGTTTCGATGGCTTTTTGCTTGAGCCCGTAGCGGTCGGAGAAATATCCAAAGGCCGGATGAAAGACCATCAGGGTCTTGCCCTTGACCGGAGCCAGCACCTTTGCCAGACGGGCGTTCAGTTCGTCCAAGTCGGCCTGAAAAGACTTCAAGTTCCGCTCATATTCCGCAGCGCGGGCCGGGTCCAGCTCCTTTAAGGCCCTGGCCATATTGGCTGCCTGCTGTTTGACCAAAACAGGGTCCATCCAGGTGTGGGGGTCTGGTTCGCCCTGATGTTCAGCCGGCTTGGGGGCATGGCCATGGGCCGCCTTTGCCTGGGTTTTTTCGGCATGGTGGTGGGCATGCTGGCCGGCTTCAGAGGGGGTGATGAGGCGCAGCTTAATGCCGCTGATGGTGTTCACCAGCTTGAGCCGGGGAAAGTTGGCCTTTAGCTTGGGCAGTAAGGCCTTTTCAAAGGGCACCCCCATCAGAAACAAGGCCCGGCATTTGGATAAATCGGCGAGCTGTTTGGGGGTGGGGTCATAATTATGGGGCTCCCGCCCCGGCGGCACCAGCACTTGTATACGGGCGGAATCACCGGCAATACGCTTTAGAAAATAGGCCTGCGGCGGGATGCTCACCGCCAGGGGCAGGCCTGCCCCTGGCGTGGCGGGCACGGCTGCCACCAACAGATAGAGCACTAAGCCTGCGGGAATAATAATTTTATGTAGCATGAACTCCCTCCGGGGATGTAGTTGACACCTTGGTATTACTTTTTAATACCAAAAGAGGCGGTTGCAGGCAAGCGCCAAAATACCGGGATTTCCCTTGGCTGAAATCAATGAACCTAAAACCTGGTGAGGCCGGTTTTGGGAACCGGTTTTTGGCTTTGGGCAATATTTTGTTATGCTGGTCACATGGGCCGTTCTCCTCCGGCTTGGTCCGATGGTGTGGCCGCAGGAGAATAATCAAAAAGCCGTGGCAGCGGCTGCAGTTTGCCTACAGGGATTCATGACGCCGGAAGGCTGCCGCACCAGGACGGAGGAGAAATGCCGACTCGTTTTTGCTGCCGAGTTGTTTTTGGGCTGCTGCTTGCTGCAGTATCGGTATTGCCGTCTCAGGCGGCGGACAAGGGCCAGGACCTGGGAATCAAGCTCAAACTGGAGGGCGCTGGGCTGGGGCCGGCTCATATTGAAAATGACCAGGGAAAGGTGGCGGTCACCTATCTGCGCGGCACCCTGGAGTACTCCTATTTCGTTTTTTCCTATACAAACCGCCGGTACCACTGGGACCAGGTGTCCAGATTGCCTTTTGGTAATGGGGCCGACGACCCTTGGGAGCAACTGCACAGTATTTCTCTAGGCGCCAAGGACTTCAAGGGAAGAATCAACCAGCGCTGGGGCTATTTTTGGGGAATATGGGCAAGCTCCATGTTTGAGGAGGAAACCTCGGACTCCTTCAGCGGTAGTGGGACAGTGGGTCTTTCCTATGTCATTTCTCCCAACCTGATTGTCAGCTTCGGTGTGGGGGGATACTACCATCTGGAGGTTGACAACCTGTTTATGGTGGTGGGGGCACTGGCCTGGAATCCCAGAATAGAAAAGGGCTTCCACGGTGCCCTGGGTTTCCCGGAATCATTTATCGGCTACCGCTTTTCCCCGGCTTGGGACCTGCGTCTTTCCGCTGGCTTTGAGGAAAGAGTCTACCGCCTGGCTGACGACAGCACGGTGCAGCCCCAGGGCTACCTGCGCAGCCGCACGGTGCTGGGGCTTTTGGAACTAAAATGGACGCCCCGGCAACACCTCACCCTCAGCATTGCCGCGGGTTATCATTTCCTCAGGCGCTTTGACATCTTCGACTCTGAGGGTGAAGGCGGCCGCGACTATGACATTGACGGGACCTTGGGCGGCGGCATAAGCCTGGAGCTTAGCTTCTAGCTAGCCTGGAGTGCGCCTCCCGTTCTTGAGGTGAGTGGGCGCTCAATCAAGAACGTCATTTCAGGAGCCTGCATATGGAGGTACAGACCTTGGGGCTGGTGGTGCTTGCGGTGCTGGCCTATGCCCTTTTTTCGGGCAGCCTGGAGAGGAGCTCCATCACCCCGCCCATGGTCTTCACCAGCCTGGGGTTGGTGGCCGGGCCTGCCCTGCTGGGGATAGTGGATTTGCCCCTGCAAGGCCCCGCCTTGCGCCTGCTGGCCGTAATGACCCTGGTGCTGGTGCTTTTTGTGGACGCCTCGCGCATACACTTCGCCACCCTGCGCCGGGGTTTCCAGCTCCCTCTGCGCATGCTGGGCATCGGGCTGCCTTTGACCATCGGCCTGGGTACGGTTGGGGCCCTGTTCATCTTCCCGGGTTTGGAGTTCTGGGAGGCGGCGGCCTTGGCCGCCATACTGGCCCCCACTGACGCCGCCTTGGGCCAGGCGGTTGTCTCCAGCCCCCGGGTGCCGGTGCGCATACGCCAGGCCCTTAATGTGGAGAGCGGGCTCAATGACGGCATTGCCTTGCCTGTGGTCATCTTCGTTTTGTCACTGGCCAGCGCCGTGATTCATGATGGCGATGCCCGGCATTGGCTGGTGTTTGCGGCCAAACAGCTTACCCTGGGGCCCCTGGTGGGCCTGGGAGTGGGATTTGTAGGGGGCAAGCTGTTACTCTGGGCCGGTAACCGGGGATACATGACCCACATTTTCAAAGACCTGGCCGTACTGGGCCTGGCGGTGCTGGCCTGGGCAGGGGCCGAGGCCTGTGAGGCCAGCGGCCTAATCGCCGCCTTTGTGGCTGGGCTCACCTTGGGCAATGTGGCCCGGCCCTTGTGCGACTGCCTCTACGAATTCGGCGAGACCGAGGGCCAGCTTCTGGTGCTGTTTGCCTTTTTGGCCTTTGGTTCGGGCCTGGTCTGGCCGGCCCTGATGTCCATTGACTGGCGGATGGCCCTGTATGTAGGCCTCAGCCTGACCCTGATCCGTATGCTGCCCGTGGCCATTAGCCTGCTCGGTTCCCGTCTCAGACCCCTGACCGTGGTCTTTCTGGCCTGGTTCGGACCCCGGGGTCTGGCTTCAATCTTGTTCGCCTTGCTGGTCCTGGAGGAGTTCCCCATCCCTCACCGGGAGCAGGTGATGGCAGTGGCCA
>JASFOZ010000085.1:0-11538 GCA_050116255.1 Desulfarculaceae bacterium | reverse complement strand
CTGGCCTACCCCTTGGGCGGCGGCTTCTTCGCCCCGGAGCTAAAATTCGCCGGCTACGACAAGGTGATCCTCTCCAAAAAATCCCCCAAGTGGGTATATATCTGGATCCACAATGACAAGGTGGAAATACGGGACGCCGAGCACCTGCTGCACACCGGCGCCATTGAAGTCCAGGAGATGATCCGCGAAGAGCTGAACCAGCCCAACGCCCAGGTGGCGACCATCGGCGGGGCAGGAGAAAACCGGTCGTTCATCGCCTCGGTGGAGATGGGCCGTGGCAGCGCCAGCCGGCTGGGGGCAGCCGCGGTCATGGGCGATAAGAAGGTCAAGGCCGTGGCCGTGCGCGGAACCAAGGATATCAACCTGGCGGATGGCCCCACTTTTATGAAGGCCATGAAGGACTTGCGCGAGTACGTGGAGCACCGTAACCAGAACCCCCTGCCCACCAAATACATCATGAAAATCCACACCGGGGTGGGCTCGCCCCAGGCCATGGAGCACGTGGATGAAAAGTGGCACACCACTGGCTTTGCCTGGGGCAACGCCCGCTTCCGCAGGAAAGACTTCTGGACCGATGAAATCCACGAACAATGGCGCAAGGTTCAATACGGGGCTATCAAGAGGTTCATAAGCTGCTTCAACTGCCCGCAGCAGTGTGGGGCCTTGATCTGGCACGAGGACGATCCCCCCTACATGGCCAAGTGTTTCTCCAAGCTGTCCTACCTCTTTGCCGCGGTGGTGGATGACCAGAGCTTCAGCTGGAAAATCTGTTCGCGCGCCTTCCGGTATGGCGTGGATTCCTTCTCCACCCCGCAGGTCATGGCCTTTGCCGTGGAACTGCGCGAGGCCGGCATTCTGGGCGAGGAACACTTCGCCGGCACGGACGACTATCCCCCCTGCCCGCCCCCCGAAGATAAGGAAGGCGTCTTCTTCTGGCTCTTGGACCGCATCGGCCGGGGACAGGGCATCGGCAAGGTCCTGGGCCTGGGCACCGGGCCGGCCTCCAAGATAATCGGCAACGGCGCGGAGGAATACGCGCACAACCTCATCAAGGGCGAGGAGCAGATGTGCGTTAAGCTGGGCATGCTGGATCCCCTATACTTCCTCATGTTCTCCACCAACGAGAAACAGAGCATCACCCAAATCGAGGGCAACTGGCCGCAGGATGCCTTCCGCGATTATGAAGACCGGGTGGAATGGGTTAAGGACTGGCCCCATGTTCCCCATGAGCGGTTCAAGCAATACTTCCTGGATTGGGACCCCAAGGGCGGGGAAAACGCGGCCCCTTATTACCCCACCCCGGAGATCGCCTCGGACATCGTGGACTGGATGGAAGAACTCCACTTCTATGACGACTGCCTGGGGCTCTGCTGCGGCATGGGCGGCTTCTGCCTGAAGCCGGCCTATCACGTCGGCAACTACTACAAGTTTGTGTCCGCGGCCACCGGGCTGGAACTGGATCAATACGAGCTTCGAAAGATCATTCACCGGGTGCGCAGCCTGCACCGGGCCTTCAACAACCGCCGGGGCATGGTCCGGGCCGATGAGAAGCCGCCGGAAGATCACTGGAGGCACCGCTACCCCGAGCTGGAGGAGGAGCTTTTGTCCACCTACTACCGGTTCAAGGGCTGGAACCAAAACGCGGTTCCCAGCCGCTGGCGCCTGGAAGAGCTGGATTTGGGCTACGTGGCCGACGAGCTGGAAGAACTGGGCATCCTGGAAAAGGAGGATCCCCCGACCGAGGAAGAGCGCGAGGAATGGCTGTGCTCCCGCAAGGAAAAATGGGGATACTAAAGGCGCGGGATGAAAACAAGACCGCGGATTTTAAATACGGATCACATGATAGTGCCGCATTGAAATCATTAGGTTTTTTGGGTTTACATTATGGGACTGAAAACCCCCATGTCGGCGGTTCGATTCCATCATTCGGCACCAATGATATCAAGGGGTTAGCAGCATCTGTTGGCCACCTTCCCTGAAAAGCAAGGTTAATTGATCTTCAAAATCCTGCCGTGACTCCGGCAACTCGACTACGTTACTATTACCCATGCGTATCCTCCGCTTCTTACGGGAAGTTGGTGAGCCTCTTCAACTCACCAGGATACGCCGCCTCTTTTCAAACCCTCAAACACAACTTTCGGTTATATCTCCTACCGCGCCCACAATGGCCTGTGAACTGGAGACCGACACCAGTGAAATGGTTGGCAATCCGTGCCCGTGCAGAAATGTTTCCAAGCCTTGCGAGACAAACGAAAAATACTATGGAATGCGACAGAACAATACTAAAGAGACAACCGGCGAAAGGGACATGATTCCAAAGCCACGGTTATCATCATTCTTTTGAAGTAGATGAAAACCTCCATCGCGATAGCCAGGCCTCCGAAAAAAATAGCAGCTGTGTAAAGGAAACTGGCAGGAACCCGAACAGCAGCAAATCTGGAAAAAAACCTTTATCAGAATGTGGAAGGAATAGCCTTTCTATGTTTTAAAATCAACTCCACGGCATCTTTTGCGCTCATTGCGGCTTTGATTCCCAAACTTCTGGCTTGCTTATTCAAATAGGATATTATTCCGCTTTCGTAGGTGTCCAGCCCGACCCCAATACATGCTGACTGGGCAGAAACGGTTATACCAATGATGCCATTTTCCTCAAGCCACGCCAAACGTGAAATCCCCGCTTTGTTCTTACCGATTCCCGCATCATTGTAGAATGCAGCCAGGACCGGGTGCTTGACAGCCTTTTGCCCTCCCACCAGTCCTCCGTGAGAACCGGTCAGGACTATGGCGTTCTTGTGCTCAGGTCTGACCATTGAATTTGAATCCAGGCTGATAACACGTGTGCCATCCGCGCATTCAATAATGATAATTTCCTGTTCCTTTGGCAGGTTCAATGCAGCCCCCTTGACCGGTGTATTAGCGGCTGAAGCCATCAATTCCGCGGCAATAGAGGCCTTCATGCCAGCCTTGACTCCGTATGCTTTGGCCAGGTTATTGACATGAGAAACTTCGCCCTGCATGGTTTCATGGCCTTGACCAATGCCTGCGGTGGACGCGTCGACGCAGGCTCCAGTTATGCCATACTGATCCAGGATTTTCAGGCCCGCGATCCCCGCCTGATCCTTGCCAACCCCGGCGTCGTTGAAAATGGCTCCTTTAACCGCCTTTTGAACCGCGAAGATGGCTGCGGCCTTGCCGCCATGGGAGCCATTGACCACCACCGGCGCCGTCCCTTCATCCGGAAGCGGGTGGGTGATGGAATCCAGTACCAGCACCGGATACAAAGATGGGGTTTTTTGGCTCGGCATACCTGCTAAGCCTTTCAGCACCTGGCCGCCCTGGCGTCGGCCTTGGGCAGCATGCGTCCGGGGTCTGTGAGGGTGGGAACCTCGATGACCGTGGGCGAGCCGGAATCCCGGGCGCGCCGCAATTCAGGAACCAATTGCTCCAGATTATCCAGGCGCACGCCGCGGCAGCTGAAGTCCTGCGCGATCTTGTCAAAACGCAGCGGGGTGAAGTCCGAGGACTTGTAGCGCTTGTCAAACACAGTGTGCTGCAGGGTCTTGACATAACCCAGGCATGAGTTGTTACTCAGCACCACAA
The DNA here is from genome assembly GCA_050116255.1 of Desulfarculaceae bacterium. Classification (GTDB taxonomy): domain Bacteria; phylum Desulfobacterota; class Desulfarculia; order Desulfarculales; family Desulfarculaceae; genus JASFOZ01. Next base: position 7,938 of record JASFOZ010000085.1, on the reverse strand, counting down.
TCACCGGAATATCCTCCCTATAGGCCGTCTCCAGCTCGCTGATATCCTGGCAAAATCCGCCGTCACCCACAAAGGCCACCACAGCCCGCTCAGGCTGGGCCAGTTTGGCCCCCATGGCCGCCGGAAAGCCGCAGCCAATGGCCGCCTGCCCCCGGTTGGGCAAAAAGCCCCGGCCGGGCATGGTTACCTCATAGAATAGACCGGCCCAATGGGTGGCCAATCCACCGTCCACCACTAAGAGGCCGTCATCGCCCAAAAACTGTTTTATGCCTTGCAGCACCCGCGCGGGATTGGCGGGAAAAGAGTCGTCCTGGACCAGATGGGCCACGGATTGCCGCCAGACCTCCTTGGCCTGTGCAATCCGCAACGCAGTATCGCTGGCGGCAGGGTCGGCCTTTGTAGTGGGGCCCACTGCTTCAATAAGATCAGCCAGCCCGCTCTTGGCATCCCCCACCAGGGGTATCTGGGCGGGGTAATTGCGGTCTATTTCCCCTGGATCCACATCAAGGTGGATGATGGGCGTGCCTTTGGGCACTGCGCCCCAGCGGGAGGTGACCACCTCGCCCAACTTGGTGCCCACAGCCAGGATCAGGCCCGCCTCAGCCAGAAACTGGTTGGCATAGCGGTCGAAGCGGCCGCACATGGAGAGGCTCAGGGGATGATTTTCGGCTATGGCCCCCTTGCCGGTCAAAGAAGTGGCCACCGGCATCTGCAGCGCCTCGGCCAACCGGGTAAGCTCGGCCTGGGCTCCGGACAGATGCACCCCGCCGCCTGCAATGCAGACCGGTCGGCTGGCGGTCTTCAGCGCCTCGGCCGCCTTTTCCACCCAGAAAACCTCGGGTCGCGGCCGGCTGAGGGGATAGGAAAGGGGCTTAAGGTGCTCCAGCTCGGAGCGCCAGTCAAAGTCAATCGGGGTGTAGTTGATGTTTTCCGGCATATTCAGATGCACGGGCCCCGGTCTGCCGGCGGCGGCCAGTTGGAAGGCCCGCACGGTTGACTCGATGATGCGCTCTGGCAGATGCACCGAAAAATTGCGTTTCACAATGGGGCGGAATACGGAGCTTTGGTCGCACTCCTGGTTGGGTGATTTACCCACGTACTCCATGCGCACATCACTGGTGAGAGCCACCATGGGGGTGGAGGAGTAAAAGGCCTCGGCAATGCCCGAGGTGAGGTTGGTGGCGCCCGGCCCCACCGTGGCGTCGCATACGCCCGGCTTGCCGCTGGCGCGGGCATAGCCAAAAGCCATGAATGCTCCGCACTTTTCATCATGGATCAGGATATGGCGCGGACAGCCCTCGATCTGACAAAGGCCGTCATACACGCTCATCAATTGAAAACCCGGCATCCCGAATATGGCATCCACTCCCAGCCGCTTCATAGTCTGCACAACCAGATACCCGCCCAACACTTCGCTCATGAAAAGTCCTTCTTTGATAGAGTTTTGATTAATAATCCCAGATTCGGCCTGGGCTCATGCCTTGTCTATCTGACCTCTTTCATCCCGCCTGGCTGGTTTCAGCTTTTTGCCGGCCTTGCCGGTCGGCCATACGCCGCTTGAGGTAGATGAACAACAAGTATGCCAGGCATATAACACCCGGTATGTCAGTGCGCCATCCTGGAATCAGCATCAACAGGCCGCCGGTTCCGCCCAAAAGGCGCAACCACAATGGCACCTTGCCCCGCAGCCAGCCCGAGATGCCCACTGCAATGGCAAAGGTCCCAGCCAGGGCGGTTGTCACCCCCAGCACTACATGCCAGGCATCACCGATCAGTAAAAGAGCCGGATCAAAGGCAAAAACAAAAGGCACCAAAAATGCGATCAGCCCCAGCCTGAGGGCAATAAAGGCGGTATGGTTGAAACTGGCCCCGGCCAGTTGGGCCCCTCCATAGGCTGCCATGGCCACCGGCGGGGTGATGGCGGAGAGGATGGCGTAGAAAAAGCAGAACATGTGTGCCGCAAGAGGGGGCAGGCCCAATTTTACCAGGGCGGGAGCCCCGAATATGGCCACCAGAATGTAGGCGGCCGGAGTGGGCAGGCCCATACCCAAAACCAGCGCGGCCACCGCTACCAAAAACAGGCCTAGAAACAAGTTGCCGCCGGTCAGGTGGATCACCGCGGCGGTGAATTTCAGGCCTATTCCGTTCAGGCTGATCAATCCTATGATAATGCCAGCGGTGGCGCATGCCGCGGACAGCGGTAGAATGTTGCGGGCTCCGCTGTCTAGGGCGCCGAGCAGCTTTTTAAGGCCAATGCGCGATGATCGTTTCAGCCAACTGAGAATAAAGGTGACCACGATGCCGTAAAATGCGGCCATGAACGGGGAGTAGCGGTAAAACAACATTACCACGATCAAGAGCACCGGCAACAGCTTAATGATCCCACCTTTCAGGGTGGCCCATGGCTTGGGCAGTTCCGACTTGTCCATACCCACCATGCCGGTGCGGGCCGCCTCCATATCCAACAGGTAGTAGAGCGTGATGTAGTAGAGCAGGGAGGGGAAGATGGCCGCGGACATTATCCTTATGTAGGGAGTGCCCAGAAAGTCCGCCATCAAAAAGGCGGCCGATCCCATTATGGGGGGCATGAGCTGGCCGCCGGTGGAGGCCACCGCCTCCACGGCCCCGGCAAAGGCCGGCCGGTAGCCGATGCGCTGCATCAGGGGAATGGTGAATATGCCGGTGGTGTAGACATTGGCAACGCAGCTTCCCGACAGGGTTCCGAAAAATGCCGAGGAGATCACCGCCACCTTGCCGGGCCCTCCCCGCTGCTGGCCGGTGACTGACATGGCTATATCCATGAAAAAGTCTCCGGTTCCGGATTTTTCCAAAAAGGCGCCGAATAAAATGAACAGGAACACGTAAGTGGCGGTCACCCCGATGGGCATGCCCAAAATGCCTTCGGGCAATACAAAAAGGTGCTCCAGCATGTGGGTCCATTTGGTGGCCTTGATGGCCAAAGGACCGGGCGCAAGATCTCCGAACAGGGTGTAGAAAAATATCAGCACAGCCAGGATCACCATGGGCAGGCCCACGGTGCGGCGGGTTGCTTCCAGCACTGTCACAATGGCCAGCACCGCCATGATGTAGTCCATGGAACTAAGTGGGTCCACATATTCCATGCGCTCCGCCAAGCGCTCAAAATTGGTTAGAATCCAGAGCCATGGCAGGGCGGCGATCAGCGCCTGGAGCAAGTCCCAAATGCGCGGGGAGGATTTCTTGGCGGCCTTGGTCAAAGGATAGATCAGAAATATCAGGGGCAAGGCGAAGATCAAATGGGTGGAGCGGTGCAGCAGCAGTTCCGGCAGGGCCGAGGCTGCGCCATACAGGTGATAGGCTGACATGGCCACGGTAAGGGCCAAGATCAGTTTCTGCAATGGACTCAGCTCATTGAGGTTCAGATTCATATCTGCTCCCGAGGGGCGGGGCGCCTGCCCCGGCCATGGATCGCAAGGGGGTGAGCCGCAATATTGATGATTATAAGCCCGCCGCCGCTAAGGAGCCGGCGGCGAGCTCAGCCCGCTTACTTGATATAGCCTTTTTCCTTGAAATATTTGGCCGCGCCCGGATGCAGTGGAATGGACACCTCACAGGCCTTTTTAGGATTAAAGGGCTTGAACATGGCGTGGGTGGCAACCCATCTGTCTTTGTTCTCACAGATTATCTTGGCCATTTGGTAGGCCATGTCATCGGAGACGTCCTTATTAACCAAAAGCACTACGCTGTCGGCCATGGTTTTAAGGGGCGCATTCTGGCCCTTGTAGGTGCCGCCAGGCATGTCGGCAACTACATAGCCATATTTACCTTTGAGCGCCATACGGATCTTCTGGTCTATGTCAAACCACTTCAGATTGCGTGAATTGGCCAGGTCCACCATCACCGGCCATTTGAGCGGGGCCTGGGGCGCGATAATATCTGCATGGCCATCCAAGAGCTGCTGGGCGGACTCGCTCCAGCCGGCGTGGATGAAATTGCTGCCCCATTTCTTGATCTTGTCTTTACTGGTGCCGTATTCCTCGAACACCCGCTGCAGGGTCATCCAGCCGCCCATGGAGCGCGGGCCGGGCAGCACTTTTAGCTCGGCCTTGTCTTTGAACCATTGCTTAAACGAGTTGACCTCAAGGCCCTTTTTGGCGGTAACCATGAGGTACTGCAGAATCTGCAGGTTGAGCAGGGCGCGGATATTGGCGGCTTTTTTCTTGTAAGGGGCTTTTCCCGCTGCCGCCGCCTTGGCATTGGTGGCATAGGTGAAGCCCACCTGGGCATCGCCGCTATCCACCCGGATGGGATTGGCAGTGCCTCCGCCCGGAACCACGCTGAACTGGCTGCCCTTGATTTTTTGGGAAAAGGCGTCTTGGAATGCGGAACCCGAGATGAACCAGCTACCCGAGGTGCCCCCCGCAGTGATGGTGATGTCCATGGCAAAGGCTGTCCCGGCAGCTGCCATGAGGAACAGGCAAATTGTGACCAACGCGCATAATCTCTTCATCTTGTCCTCCTTGTGGTTTAATTTCCGCAATGGATTACACCGTGAGAGCGCCGCCGTTTGAATCGGTAGCAGCGCCGGTAATGGTTGCGCTTTTTCCTTAAAACTCAGAGTAGCAACCTATCGAGCTTTCATTGGGGGGCATGGGTCTTTCTCCAAATTTATGGTGGCGCCGCCCGCTAAAGCTTGAATCTTGGCCGAGGCCCATTTGCCCCCTCCGAGGGAGTGCCTTCGGTGCGGCTTGCCGCGGCAATCAAGCCGCCGGGATCATTCATAATTTATCTGGCTATCCGCACCGGTTCGAACCAAAATGCTGGTGGTAAGATTGGATGGTTGAACCAATTAAAACGGCATATACTGCTCGCCCACTACACTCAATACCACCCATCCACCGCTGTATGTCTTTAACTGTCCGGCGGTCAGAATACCCCCTTGACCTTGTTCAAATGTTGAGTCATGGCTTCGCTGGCCGCTTGTGGCTGCCTGTTTTTCACGGCCTGAAAAATCTTATTGTGCTCTTTCAAGGTTTCCGAACGCCGGCTTTTGATTTTCAAACTCTTTTCCCGGTATTGGGCCAGCATTTTCAACATCGGTCCGGCCAGGCGATAAATGGTTGCATTATGGGTGGCCTTGGCCAGGGCAATATGCAGTCTCTCGTCCGCGTCGGTTCCCAAGCAGCTGTTGGAAAACTCCTTTTCCAAATCATTCATGGCCTCTTGCATTGCTGCCAGTTCCGAATCCGTGGCCCGCTCTGCGGCCAAGGCCGCGATACCCGGCTCCAAGAGCAGCCTGAGCTCCATGATATCCGAGAGCAGTTGTTGCGGTGAAAAGCCCGCCGCCTGGGAAATCTGGTCGATCAAAAGGTCCTGACCCAAGTTGTTGATTATGGTTCCCATGCCGGTCTTGCATTCAACCACCCCCATATATTCCAGGGTTTTCAAGGCCTCGCGGACCGTATGGCGGTTAACACCCATCATCTCGGCAAGCTGGCGTTCAGGCGGCAGCCGATCTCCCGGCAGCAGATCACCGCTGGAGATTTGATCTTTTATCTGGTTGATTATTTTAACAAATGCAGGCTCTTGCACTACATTTTGGAATTTCGCCATATTTATACTCATGGATAAAAATTGGTTCAACAGCTGATCCAAAATATATATAGGCATACCTTTTGTCAACGATTTTCTGTAAATGGTGGAGTATGAGGTCCTCTTTGAATTTAGTTCCACTTCTAGCGTGAGGATTTGGCATGATCCAGGTTCTTTGGATGGGAGAGAATTTTGCCATCCGGGCCATCAGCCGCTTCCGGGGCCGGGGGGAGAGGGCCTTCGGCACTCTTAACAAAGACCACCGCATGGCCAGGGCAAGATACTTGGGATGTGCCAAAGTGGGGCTGCAACTCCCACTGGATGCCATTGCATTCAACCTGAAAAAGGCCGCCAGAATGGCTGCGGCATACGTAAAAACCTGCTCAAAGCCGCGAGAGACGGCAATTCGATCAGGCCATCTGGCACAGAAAAAATGCTTCGGACGAAAAATAGATTCTAAAAACCAATACTGTTCGGCTGTATTATGCAGCACTCCCGATTAGTTAAGGCAGAAAAGATATAGATCGGCCGGCCAGGGAAAAAGGCTATTGTTCCTTTTTTCTGCCGGTCTTTCTACTTACTCAGCCCATCTTTTGTGAACACCTCACCTTGAAATTAGAACTGATCCGCAGAGAAAACTTCGCTACCCGTGAGGCCATCCGCCAGGCTGCCTTTGAGGATATTGGGCTAGACTGTTATCAAACCAGAAGGCATAGCGCCAATGGATGCATCAGTCCATTAGGCTTTGAAATGAATAATATCGCTTATTAAAATGTCTTTTGTTCGTGGGTAATATCACATTGGCAAATGACTTCATGAGAATAACGGGGCCCACCTCATAGGTAATCAGGTTTTAAAAGGACGTATTTCTACCCATTGATCCGGTCGCATTTTCACCCATAAAAGATGCGTGCTTTTCCCGCTGGAAAAATACGCATCAATCCGAATAGACATAAAAAATTGGCTTTTTTATAGTGCATGCATACCAGCACGTAATTGGCGCAGTCGCCCAATTGAGCTTTCTTTATCTACTCAACTTTTTTACACACCCAAATGTTTTGCATAACCGGTTAACAGGATTGTGTTTATGATTTTTTTCGGTTTTTCTAAATATTAATTTAACGTTTGGCTCTTCTGAAAACAAAACTAAGCAGCAACTCAACCCCAATTAAAGGGTTCGATGGCTGCTTAGGCGCCGTGATGCAGCATGAAACCGTTTTTTATCAACATTGTAATGGAGGACTTTTTATGAATAGAGAACCCACCTTGAGGCGAAAAACCTCAATCTCCTACAAAACCGAAGAAAAGACGGTTTTGAGAGGATACAACCTAAGCGACTTGGCTGAAGAGGGATATTCTTTTTACGACGCCATATTTATTCTTTTTCAAAACAGAATCCCCACTGATGAGGAAGAAAAGATGCTCAAGTATGACATGGGTGTTTTTCTTGAGCACTCCATGTCCCCATCCGCCGTAGGCGCTATTGGCGTCAGCGCTGGCAGGCCCAACCTTCCGGTCTGCGTGGCCGCCGCGGTATCCACTTTTGGCGGGGTTCACGGCCCCGGGGCCGCTCACGGATATATGCTCAACAAATATCTTGAAAGGGCCAAGAAAGAGGGCAAAACCGTCGACGAAATGGCCAAAACCCTGGTGGATGAATATCTGGATGCGGGCCGGCCGGTGATGGGAATGGGCCAGCCCCAGCACATAGACAGCGATCCGCGAGCGGAACCGATTCACCTGAAGCAGGAAGAACTGGAGCTTGAGGGTGTTTATCTGGAATTCCAGCGTGCGGTTGAAAAATACTTCCACGCCCGCCGAAAGAAGGACGGGCGTTCCTATGTAGGGGTGAATGTTGTGGGTTCGGGTAATACGGCGCTGATGGAGATCGGTTTCTCTCCAAACGCCGGATGGTGCATCGGGAGTGTGGCGCGCGGCTTCTCATGCGCTGCGCACGCCCTTTTCAACATGAAAAGGGGCCGCGCCTGGGGAGCTTCCAGAAACGAACCCATGGTGCAGATGATCGATTTGTCCATGATCAAGTATGTGGGGCCCGAAGACCGGATTGTGCCTAAGCAGGAGGAACGGCAGGAATACGCCAAAAAACAGAAAGAAGAGGGTGAATACAAAAAATGGGTTATCTGAGCAAGGAAAAGCAGGACGCGCTGAACCGTGAAAAAAAGAATCGGGGCATCGGCAACCTGGGCGACTCCAAAAACCCCTTTGATTATTACGAACGGGAATACGGCACGGTGCCGCGAGACACCAACCGTGAGCCTTTCCAGTGGGTTTCTGAAGTGGCCTATAAAAATGTTCACCGCATTGTGGCCCGCGGTTATGACACCACCGAGTTGATGGAAGAGGGCT
>JASFOZ010000084.1:0-11646 GCA_050116255.1 Desulfarculaceae bacterium | reverse complement strand
TGCGGCTTGCGCTGAGGGAGCGCAGGAAATAGGTCTTGCCAAAAGAGCCGCCCATGAGCTTGCGGTTCTTTTCATAGGAATAGGGTGCGAACCTGGCAGAGAGATCACCAGAGCCGGCATTGGCGTCCAGCACCATCACCGGCGTCTTGCAGGAGAAATCGAGCTTCCTTAAATCAATGGACCGCATTTTGGGGTTGGCCTGGGTGAAATAAGTTATGGTCAGGTTCTGGTCGTCATATACGATCCTCCACTGCGTGCGCTCCGGCTTGGCCACCGCCTCCAGAATATCAAAGGCGTAGCCCAAGGGCTTGGGATGCTTGGCCGGGGAAAACCGTCTCACCATGTCCGCGGCAGTGGAGAAGCGCCTTAGGGAGCTGGCGGCATAGCCCACTTGCAAACCAGGGCCGTCCTTGTCCCAGGCTGCCAGGGATTCCTGGTAGGTGCTGTTGGTCAACACCTTAACCGGCAGGTCCTTGCCGGTATAGGCCTTATACTTGCCGCCCAAAAACTCTATCACCGCACAATCGCCGCTCCGGTCGCTCAGCAAAAAGTGCAGGCCAAAGCTCTGCGGCCGCAAGGCTAAGCGGACTTTGCCGCGGGTGTCCAGCACCTGCTTGACCGTGGCGCAGGTGTCCAGGATGAATTGCTTCCATTGGCTGGTGCTGCCCACAAAGGGCCTGTGGTCCGCCGGGGGGTACTGGGTGGCGCTGAGGGCCATGGTTTCTATTATCAGCCCGGCCTGGTTCATGCCTCCGGAGGGGAATTCCCGGCCATACTGATTAAAGGTCACGCTGCCGTATTGGGAGGCCCAGGTCAGGGGGCGGCCCTTTTCCCAGGAAGGGGTGTACGCGGTCTTGATGACGCCCTTTTTGTTCACCATTATCAGGCAGTCATCCAGGTCCCAGTCATAGTTGTGCCCCATGAGGTGGCGGCCGTTGTCATCCAGGACAAAGGTGGTGCAGGCAAGGCTGGTCAGCGGCCCTGAGCAGGCCAGGGCCAGCCCCAAAACAAAGATCAGGCAGGCCTTACGCATGGCGTCACTACCGGTCCTGAAGGTGCTTTTGCCGGTCTCTAAGGCGATTACCAAGCCATTTTAAAACAAAAGGCCCGCCTGGTGTTAATCAAAGCGGGCCGTGGTCCTAACAGGGTGTTGAAAAAGGCCATCCTAGCCTTTTTCAACACCCTGCTAAATCAGAAATGGCGTCAGGCCACCACTTCCTCCTGTTTGAGCCTGTCTATATCCTCTGGGCTGTATCCTAATTCCTTTAGGACTTCTACGGTGTGCTCGCCGTATTCCGGGGCGGGCAGGCGGTAGGAGGCGGGTGTGGCGCTGAAATCCCAGGGGAAGCCGGTCATCTTGGTGGCGCCGTGCTTGGGGTGATCCACGTTTATGAAGTAGTCGTTGGCCAGGGCCTGGGGGTCCTGGCTGACCTCGGTGGGGGTCTGGATGGGAGTGGCGATACAGCCCCCGTCCTGGAATATCTGCAGCCATTCATGACGGGGCTTCTCGGCAAAGCGGCGGTCGAAGATCTCCACCAGCTCGCCTGCATTGGCGCTGCGCGCCTCCACGGTGTCAAAGCGGGGGTCTTTTTCCAGTTCTTCCAGGCCCAGGGCCTTGAGCACCTTGGGCCAGTAGCGGTCCGGCTGTAAATGGGCTATGGCCAGCCATTTATGGTCAGAGCAGCAATAGTGGTTGTAGATGGGATTGCCGGCCCGGGCCCGGACCTCCCGGGGGAACTCCTGGCCCAGGATGGACGGCGCCGCCAGGATAAAGGCCAGGTTGGCGATGACCCCGCTCATGAGCGAGGTGTCCACCACCTGGCCCTGGCCGGTCTTTTCCCGGGCATAAAGGGCGGCGCAGACTCCCCAGGCGCACACCAGGGCGCCCATCTCGTCGCCCATGCCGGGCAGCATCTGGGTGGGGGGAGAGCCGGCCTCGCCGCAGGACATCATCAGGCCGGAGCGGGCGATGCCGGTGTAGTCAAAGGAAAACTCCTCGGCATCCGGACCCTTGCGCCCCCAACCCGAGGCCTGGGCGTAGATGAGCCGGGGATTTCTTTGCATAAGCACTTCAGGTTCTATGCCCATGCGCTTGGGTGCGCCGATGCTCAGGTTGTTCAGAAATACGTCGGCAGTGTCAATGAGTTTAAAGAAGATATCTTTGCCTTGAGGCTTTTTCAGGTCCAGCACCATGGCCCGCTTGTTGCGGTTGCAGTGCTCAAAATAGTAGTTGCGGCCCTTTAGGCCGGCCATGGCCCCGATGATCCGCATAAAGCCCCGGCCCGGGTCACCGCCGGGGGATTCGATCTTGATGACGTCTGCACCCAGGTCCCCCAGGCGCATTCCCGCCACCGGTCCCTGCTGGAACAGTGATATCTCTACTACCTTCACTCCTTGCAATGGGCCTGGCATTGAATAGCTCCCTTGGTCTCAAAATGCTGATGTAAGTCAGCCCTGAAATCAGTTTGTTTAATAAAAAAGATGCGGGCTTTAAAAGCCCGCATCTGAAAATCATATTGGTTCTTTTTTATATGCCCGTTTTATCATTCCAATGTGGCATTTTTCCTTCAGGGGGACATGTTTCCCGGGTCATCTAGATATCCAGCTCTCTCACGTCCAGGGCGTTTTCCACGATGAAATCCCGGCGGGGCTCCACCTCGTCGCCCATCAGGGTGGTGAACAGGTCGTCGGCGATCACCTCGTCCTCCACCTTGACCTGCAACAGGGTCCGCTTCTCCGGGTCCATGGTGGTCTCCCAGAGCTGCTCCGGGTTCATCTCGCCCAGGCCCTTATAGCGTTGCAGGTTCAGGCCTTTTTGCCCCGCCAAAAGCAGGCTGGTCAAAAGCTGGCTGGGCTCGGGGATCTCCTCTTTGGTGCCGTTTTTAAGCAGGGTGAAAGGTCCTTGCTCGTTGCCGGCCAGGGCGTCCTGCAGGGCCAGCAACTGCCCGAAGTCGGCGCTGGAGACCAGGGACCAGGAGACAAGGGCGCTTTCCTTGGTTTCGCCCTGGCAGATGACCTCGATGTCAAACAGGCTGTGCTCCTCGTCGCGGTTGATCTTGCCGATCTGCAGGCCCTGTTCCGCCAAATAGGCGGCCAGGTCCTCGGCCTTGTCCCGGTCGCTGAACATGGTCTTGGCCCGCACCTGGCGCTGCAAAAGGGCGTGCAGGGCAGGCAGGGGGAAGCCCCGGCGCTTGAGCCGGTTCAGCCCCTCCAGGTATTGGGACAGCTGCTCCATGTACTTGACCAGGCGCTTGCCTGAGAGGCTGGTGTCAGTGGCCGGGATGTTAAGGGTAAGCTCAGCGCAGGCCCGGTCCAGGAGCAGGCCGCGCATGGAGCCCTCGTCTTTGATGTAGGACTCCTTTTTTTTGTCCACCACCCGGTACAGGGGCGGCTGGGCGATGTAAAGGAAGCCGTTTTCCACCAGCTCGGGCATTTGCCTGAAGAAAAAGGTGAGTAGTAATGTACGGATATGGCTGCCATCCACGTCGGCGTCGGTCATGATCACCACCTTGTGGTAACGCAGCTTATCGATGTTGTAGTCTTCTTCGCCGATGCCGGTGCCCAGGGCGGTGATCATGGTGCGGATCTCGGCGTTCTCCAGCATCTTGTGGAAGCGGGCTTTCTCCACATTGAGGATCTTGCCCTTAAGGGGCAGGATGGCCTGGAAGCGCCGATCCCGGGCCTGTTTGGCCGAGCCTCCGGCAGAGTCGCCCTCCACCAGGAAGATCTCCGCCCGGGCGGGGTCGCGCTCAGAACAGTCGGCCAGCTTGCCGGGCAGGCTGTGCTCAGCCAGGACCCCCTTGCGGCGCACCAGGTCCCGGGCCTTGCGGGCCGCCTCCCGGGCCCGGGCCGCCTCGGTGACCTTGCCCACCACCTTTTTGGCCACGGGCGGGTGCTCCTCCAGATAGGTGGAAAGCTGGTCGTTTATAATCTGCTCCACCAGGCCCTTGACCTCGGAGTTGCCCAGCTTCATCTTGGTCTGGCCCTCGAACTGGGGCTGGGGCAGGCGTACGCTGATCACCCCGCACAGGCCCTCGCGGATGTCGTCGCCGGATGGCGAGAACTTGATCTTGGGCATGTTCTGGCTGATGTAAGAGTTGATGGTGCGGGTGAGGGCGGACTTGAGCCCGGTTAGGTGGGTGCCGCCTTCGCGGGTGTTTATGTTGTTGGCAAAGCTGAAGATGCGCTCTTTATAGGAATCGGTCCAGCGCAGGGCCATCTCCACCTGCACCAGGTCGCGCTCGCCCGAGAGGTAGATGGGCTTGGGGTGCAAGGGCTGGGACTTGCGGCTGATGTAGTCCACAAACTCGCTGATGCCGCCCTTATAGAAAAAGCGGGCCTCGCGCTCGCTGGCCTCGTGGATCAGCTTTATCTCCAGGCCCCGGTTCAGAAAGCTCAGCTCCCTGAGCCTTCCGGCCAGGGTCTCGAAGGAATAGTCAATATTATCGAATATTTCGGGGTCGGCCTTGAACACCACCTTGGTGCCGGAGCGGCGGCTCTTACCTATGACCGAAAGCTCGCTCACCGGCTTGCCCCGCACATAGCGCTGGTTGTAGACCTTGCCGTCCCGGCGGACCTCCACATCCAGCCACTCGGAAAGGGCGTTGACCACGCTCACGCCCACACCGTGCAGGCCGCCGGCCACCTTGTAGGCCTTGTCGTCGAACTTGCCGCCTGCGTGCAGCTTGGTCATGACCACCTGCACCGCGGGCATGCCCTCGCCCGCGTGCATATCCACGGGAATGCCCCGGCCGTCGTCCACCACGCTCACCGAGTTGTCAGCATGAACCGTGACCTTGATGGACTTGCATTGGCCGGCCATGGCCTCGTCCACCGAGTTGTCCACCACCTCGTACACCAGGTGGTGCAGGCCCTCGGGCCCGGTGGAGCCTATATACATGGCCGGACGCTTGCGAACGGCCTCCAAACCTTCCAAAACCTTGATTTTATCCGCAGAATAATCGCTTGTTTTCTTTGCCATGCAACTTCCTTGGCAATGGGTGCTATCGCAACGGGGCCCGGGGGGGATAGGGCCCTATACATGGGGATGCAGGTAGGTTCCCCAGCCTGAGTAATAATGCCACAACTTGCCAAAATTGCAAGAAAAATATGCAAAAACCAGGGGTAAAAAAATGTGCTGGGAATAGGCTGGGTTGGGGGCGGTTTGGTGCACTGAGGCCGGTTTTTGGGGCAGCCCGGACAAGGATCAATACAACTGGTTGACGGGTATGGGGGGAATTTGGGATGGTAGGGAATCACTCTTGGCCGGGGGGCAATTCAATGTGCAACTGGAAGCCGGAAAAATGGCCATTTGATGGCGAATACCCGGGATGCAGGCATCCAGCCTATCCTGGCCACGAGAGCGGATATTGTATCTTTCATATTCCCCTGGAAGATAAGAACCAGAATCCGGAATTGGCAGCCGAGTTCCGCAAGAAGTTTTTCGACCTATATAAAGCGGGCACATGGGACTTCACCGGTTTTGAATTCCCCGACCAATTTGAGTTTGGATCACGGGCCGGGGAGAGTTTTCAGGCGTGGGATTTTCTCCAGAGTGGTGAAAGAGAATCTCCGACTGCCGACAGAGCCGGAAACGAAGAAACAGCCACTTTTGCCCTGGCCAGGTTTGGTGAAGGCGTTTACTTTCAAGAGCTGGATTTCAGCAGCGGCGTCTCCTTCAGGGGAGCGCAATTCGGGCATAAAGCCAATTTCAGCATGACCCGATTTGGCCATGACACGGATTTCAGCAAATCCAGTTTTGGTAAAGATGCAGATTTCAAAGAGGCCAAATTCGGCGATAGGCTTAAATTCACCTATGCAAGATTTGGTGAAGGCGCGGACTTTGCCTGGAGTGAAATCGGCAGCAAGGCTGAGTTCCAATTTTCAAAATTCAGCGGGCTGGCCTTTTTCTGGGAGACCAACTTTGGTGATAATATCTCGTTTTTCAAAACAAACTTTGGCGATTACTGCTGCTTTTGGCAAGCACAATTCGGGGAAAAGGCTTCCTTTGCTGGAGTTGATTTCGGTGAGGAAAGCGCAGGGTTCTTTTCCGCCAGATTTGGAGGCGGCGCCGATTTTATGGGTGCCAAAGTCATAGGTTATGCAACCTTTGAAAACGCTATTTTTGAAGGGGGCGTATCGTTCGAGGATCTGGAAGGAGAGGAAAGGATACACCAGGCCAAGCAGCCTCCAAAGGACGATACCTTGCCCGCATCCCCAGATGAGATATTCTCTGAATGCCCGCCCCATATGTATTTCGGTAAGACACAATTTCGCGGACCAGCGCTTTTTCGCTACAATGACCTGTCCCACACCATTTTTGAACAAGTCGATTTAAATAATCTTTCCTTTTTGTATTCCAAACTAACCCACACCCAATTCTGGGTCTGCACCTGGGGACAGGGGGCGGAAAATAACAAGTTTTGGCTGCGAAGGCAGGCAAAAGGGCTTCGCTTCCGGCGGCCCCGCTTGCTTTTCGATGAATTACTGCTGCGAAAAAAGCTGGCATATGAAGGAGATAGCTGCCCCTGGCCGCCAAAGCACAAACCAGAGGCGATTCAATACCTTGACCCGCCTGACGACCTGAGCCCTGGGGACATAGAGGTCCTGGCCTTGCAATTAAAGCAATCACTCGAAGCAACCAGGGACCCAATCGCTGCCGGGGATTTCCACTTCTGCGCCATGGAGATGAAAAGGGAGCAGGCCAGGGAGCAGGGACGCACTGCCCGCGCCAACGTGCTTTGGGTCTACAAGATGGTCAGCGGCTATGGCGAGCGCTATGGCCGCACCCTGATGTTGCTGGGCTGGCTGGTGGGCATTGCCACCACGGTGTACATGACCAATGGCGGCTTCCAGCCCGTAGTAAACGCTGGCCAAGCCGCTCCGGCCATCGGTTTCTGGGACTACCTGCTCTACGCCGCCCAGAACGTGCTGCCCTTCAAGTTCAGCCAGCTATACATCCAGCCAATAACCAACCTCTCCCGCTGGGCCTCGTTCATAGAGACCTTCATCGGCACAACCCTGTTCACCTTCTTCGTCCTGGCCCTGCGCCGCCGCTTCAAGAGGTAGGGATTTCTAAATGGGCAGGGCAGGTGCGGCCAGTTATTATTGTGATTCCGGACTGCCTTGATCGTGCCTCCAGGGCAGGAAGGCCAGGATGACCTCGCGCCTGGCCCGGACCGCACCCCTCTTCCTTTCGATCAACTCCATGTCCTTGAGGATATTAAGGTCCCTGGACATGGTTCGCTGGGTCTTGCCCGCATAGGCGTCGGCCAGTTCCGGGGACATAGACCGCAGCTCATCCCTGGGTACGAAGCCATCCCTTTTAGACAGGCGCAAAACCAAATCACGGCGACGGACATCCGAAGCGGTGTTTTTTCGGCGGAACTTCTGGTGCACATAATTGACCCAGGCCACATCGCGCTGGGTCTGACGGATGGAGTCCAGCTGTTCTTTGAGGCCGTCTATGAAACCCCTGACCGCATAGCGGATAAAGTTCACCACCCCGTATTTGGGCTCACGGGCTTCGTCAAGGCGGCGGTAGTATTCGGTTCGGGTCAGGTTGTAATGATTGCTTAGCAATTGGGCCGTGGGCTGGGGAAACCCTGCCGCAAGGAGAAGGTAAAATTCCAAAAGCCTGGCAGTGCGCCCGTTGCCGTCGCCAAAGGGATGGATCCAGACCAAGTACAGATGGGCGAAGATTGCCTTTATCAGGGAAAACACCATCCGGTCTGACTCGGGCATCTCAAATCCGTTTAAGAAATCGCACAGACGGGACAGAAGATAGGGGCATTCCTCCGGCGGCGGGCACCTGTAAACGCCGCCCACATGGGACGGATGCCTGCGAATCTCGCCGGGCATGATCCCCGGGGAAAGCTCCAGGTCTTTCAGCACCCCGGCGTTCATCCAAGCCAGCCTGTCCACGGTCAAGGGTTGTACGCCCTGGGTGCTAAGCTCATCCACCATGTAATTGCAGGCGGTTACAATGTTGTCCAATTCCTGGGCCAGGTATTGCCTGGAAGGTGGAAGCTCAAGTTTTCCCTGGAGGTGGGCCCAGGCCTCGGCCTCGGTGAGGGTGTTTCCCTCTATGGCCGTGGTGGCCAAAGCGCCTTTGCTCAAGTAGAGAAGATAAAGCTCTTTGGCCTGTTCCGGGGCCAGAGGCGCTCCGGCGATGTGTTCACACTTGGAACGGGCCTCGCCCAGCAACATCCATAAAGCATGATCAAAAAGGGACATATCCAAGGCAAAGTTTATCCATGGATGTGTCACCTTGAATGTCCGTTGGATTGACATCATAATTATCTAAAAATAAATCATAAAAACTTATTTATATAAAAAAATGTCCACAGTTATGTCCATAATTATGACCATAGATTACGGTAGATTATTTGTCTAGTCAAGCCAGTTAAGCGCATAAGTTAGCCTGCGGCAACGGGTTGGAACCGGCAAAGTAGCCACAGTTCACAAAGCGATAGGCGAATCCAGGCAATTTGCCCATAGCCTGTGGCGCAGATCGTGTTATCATTTTTAAACAGGTAGTCATGAATACAGGCCCCAGCGCCGGCGCTTCCCTTCAGGCCCCAAAGAGGAGGCCTTCTATCGTGCTTTTTCATCAGCGGCTGGTGACAGTTCCCTTTACGGGCGAGCACCTGGTGGAGAGAAACCAGGAGCTGGCCGACTTGCTGGAGCTGAGCAACCTGCTCTCCACCCGCCAGACCCTGGACGAGGTCCTGGTGGCGGGCCTGGACCGGCTGATGGAAGACATGAAGGTGGATTGCGGCCGGGCCTATGTCCTGGATGATGATGCCGCCGCCTTGCGGCTGCATGCCTCCAGGGGCATCGACCCCAGGGGTCTGGAGGCAATGGACCTGGGCGTGGGCTTCAGCGGCAAGGCCGCGGAAACACGGTGCCTTATCGCCCAGCGCGTGGAGGACCTGGACGACAAAAAACGCGCCGCCAGGCTGACTGCCTGCGGCATGCAGTCGGTGATGGCCTTACCCCTCATCGCCCGCAACCGGGTGTTGGGGGTGATAAACCTGGGTGCGCAGCGGGTGTTGGAGCTCAGCATGGGGGTGATAGACATGCTCACCGTGGCCACCAACCTGGTGGCCGTGGCCGCCCAAAACACCCAAGTGGCGCACGAACTTACCGAAAAGGCCCTTGCCCTGCAGAACCAGAAGGAAACCATCGAGTTTTTCGCCTACACCGCCTCCCACGACCTTAAAAGCCCGGCCCTGGCTGTGCACGGCCTCTCCCGGATGTTGTTGCAAAAATACGGCCACAGCCTGGATGAAAAGGGAGTGGAGCTTTGCCGCCAGATAGAATCGGCCTCAGGTCATATTGAGGAGCTGGTGAGCGAAATCAACGCCTATATCCAGGCCAAGGAAGCGCCCTTGAACCTGGAGCAGGTCTCCATGACCGAGGTGTTGGAGGTGGTGAGGACCGACTTTGCCGGGGAGATCGAGCAGCGGGGCCTGGCCTGGCGGCTGCCGGAGCGGCTTCCCCAGGTGACCGGGGACCGCCTGGCCCTGATAAGGATCTTGCAGAACCTGGTGGATAATGCCCTTAAGTACGGCGGCCGGAATCTGACCGCCATTGAAGTGGGTTACTACAACGATAACGGCGAGCATGTATTTTGGGTGAGCGACGACGGCATCGGCCTGAGCCCTGAGCAATCGGGCAAGGTTTTCAACTTGTTCACCCGCGCCGATACCTCCAAAAAGGCTGCGGGCACAGGCCTGGGCCTGGCCATTGTCAAGGCCACGGCCAAACGCCACGGCGGCCGGGCCTGGGTGAAGAGCCGTCCTGGGAAGGGGAGCACTTTCTACTTCTCCATCGCCAAGCAGCCAAAGCCGGTCTCGGGTAAGGCTAAAACTGAACAAGGGGGGCCAGGGACATGAGCAGAGGCAAGCTGGTTTGGTTGGCGGCGCTGACGCTGATTTTGGCGCTATCCCCGGTGCCGGTTTGGGGCGGGCCCGCACCCCGGAAAACAACCAACGCCCTGGGCATGGAGTTCGTGCTCATACCCGCGGGCAGCTTTCTCATGGGCAGTCCCACTGGCGAACCCGGCCGCAATGAAGACGAGACCCAGCACCAGGTGACCATAAGCAAGCCATTTTACATGCAGACCACCGAGGTGACCCGGAGGCAATGGTGGCAGGTGATGGGAAGGAGCTTCTTTGGCGGCAGGCGGGGCCGGCCGGACATGCCCGTGGCCCGGGTCTCCTGGAAAGAGGTGAAAGAGTTTATCCAGAAGCTGAACCAGCGCGGTCAAGGGGTGTACCGCCTGCCCACAGAAGCGGAGTGGGAATACGCCTGCCGGGCGGGCACCACCACCGCCTACAGCTTTGGCCAAAAAATCACCTGCAGTCAGGCCATGTTCGCCAATAACCACCTTAGAGACGACGGCTGCATGGAACACTGCCAAAGGCGCGGCATTAAGGCCGACCGCCCCGCGCCGGTAAAGAGCTTTCCCCCCAACCCCTGGGGCCTGTACGACATGCACGGCAATCTCTGGGAATGGTGCTCAGACCGCTACGGCCCCTACCCCAAGGGCCCGGTCACCGACCCTCAGGGCGGAGACGAGGCCACCTCCCGGATAAGGCGGGGGGGCAGCTTCTTCGGAGACGCCGCTGCCTTGCGCTGTGCCAACCGCAACTATGCCTACCCCTCGGTCCGCTACCGCACCCTGGGCTTTCGCCTGGTGCGCCAGGCGCCCTGACCCCGCTGCAAGCTAAAAGGCATCAACCAATTAATATTCCACACTTTTAAGCGTATGAACCAGGCATAAAAACCCCGCTCCGGCAGAGAGTAATGCCGCCGGAGCGGGGGGTGAATTATATTAAAGTAAAAACTTTAATGTTTAGGCTGCAAAGATGTTCTCCGGCAAATAGGGATGGGTGCCCTCAACCACCTCCACCCCGGAGGTGGTCTTTATCTTATAGATGATATCGTCCTTATGGGGACAGTGATCCAACAGGCAGGGGGCCAAGTGAACCTTAGTGGGATTTTCACCCAAGGGGGCGTTCCACAGCTTAACCTGGGCCAGCCGCTGTACAATGGAGGCCCCGGGGCAGTCGCCACAGTTGAGGATCCCCATGACCTGATCTTCATCCTGGTAACGGGCAAATTCGCCGTCCTTGCGGTTGAAGGCCACCAGGCAACGGGAGCATCCGATACAGACATCATCCATAGTGTGCTTGCAGCCCACGATCAACACCTTTTCCATGTGTAAATCTCCTCGTATTTATTAGCTTTTATTAGGCGAGACCGCGACGGTCCCAAAATAACCCAAAAACACTATAACAAACAGGCCAAACGGCTGCCATGTTATAGGCCTGAGAGGGTCCTGTTTATGAGATAGTCTTCAGGTTTTGGGGATGGCGGCTTGGGATAATGAAAAGGCCGGCCCGGCAAGATGCCCTGGGCCGGCCTTGACAGCCCAGGCTTGAACTAAAACCAGGCCAAATACTTTTCGCCCTGATGCTGTTCCTCAAGGCCGGTCAAGTATAGTTGGTAGTCTTCATAGCCCTGCTCATCGGAAGAGGAAGTACGGTAGCCATATTCATCCCAGTTGACCTTGGTCTCGGAGCGGGCGATATCCCGGGTGGGTACATCATAGAACCAAACATCCCAGGAGGCGGTCTC
>JASFOZ010000083.1:0-11676 GCA_050116255.1 Desulfarculaceae bacterium | reverse complement strand
GGGCATCTGCGGCTCCGGCATCCTGGACGTGCTGGCCGAGTTGTACCGCTCCGGGGTCATCGAAAAAAGCGGGCGCTTCAACAAAGACCAGAAGTCCAAGCGCTTCCGCACCAACCCTGAAAACAGACGGCAGAAGGAGTTCGTCATCGCCTGGGCTGAGGAGACCTCCATCGGCAAGGATGTGGTCATCACCCAGAAGGACATCCGCCAGATACAGCTGGGTAAGGGAGCCCTTTATACCGGATGCAAGCTGATGATGCGGCGTATGGGGGTGGACAAGGTGGACGCCATCAAGATCGCCGGGGCCTTCGGCACCCATGTGGACCGGGAGAAGGCCTTGATCATGGGTCTGTTCCCGGACTGCGATCTGGAGATGGTAACCAGCGTGGGCAACGCCGCCGGTGACGGCGCCCGGGTGGCCCTGTTGGACAGGGCCATGCGCGATGAGGCCAATTGGATTTCGCGTAATGTGGAGTACATCGAACTAACCGTGGAAAAGGATTTTGAGCAGCAATTCATGGAATCCATGCAGATCCCGCATATGACTGATGAGTTTGCCCACCTTCGGGGGGTGGTGCCCGACGAAGTCCTTGATCAGAAATAGGCCGGCGCCCCGGCCAGAGGTGCCAGATTGCCGGGTTTGAACATTTTTTAAAGGCATAAGGGAGGCCGACGCCATGAATCGTAAGGAAAGGTTTCTAAATAAGTTCCAGGGCAAGGATGTGGATATGACTCCGGTGGGCTCCACCACCACCTATGCGGTGGCTGCCTTTGGCGAAGCCTTTGGCAAGGAGCGCCCTGAGGCGGATTTGGACCCGGCGGTGATGGCGGAGTGGGCTCTGCAGGGGCCCAAACTCTGCGGCTGGGAGTGGGTCAAGGCCATGGGTTGGGATATTATCCCCCTAAGCGAGGCCCTGGGGGTTGAGTTGGGGCAACCCACCCGCGACACCCAGTATTATGTGAAAGGGCATCCTTATGCCGAGAGCCTTGAGGGCCTGGAGTATCCTTCCGATTTTTTGCAAAGGGGCCGTTTCCCGGTTTACAAGGAGCAGTTTAGGATCCTGAAGGAAAAGGTGGGCGATGAGATGGTGGTCTTCGGCGAGTCCGAGGGCGCCTTCACCGCCGCCGCCAATCTGGTGGGAACCGAGAAGTTCATGAA
Organism: Desulfarculaceae bacterium; assembly: GCA_050116255.1. Classification (GTDB taxonomy): domain Bacteria; phylum Desulfobacterota; class Desulfarculia; order Desulfarculales; family Desulfarculaceae; genus JASFOZ01. The sequence goes on along the minus strand of JASFOZ010000083.1, from coordinate 10,517 downwards.
ATGGTGTTTCAAGGAGCCGGACCTGGTCAACCAGGTGTTGGAGGTCACCAAACAGGCGGCCATCGACGCGGCCAACTTCGCCTTTGACCAGGGTGCGGATTACTATGTCTATGCCGAGCCCACCTCGGGCCCGGCCCTGCTCAGCCCGCGCATGTACAAGAGGATAGTCCTGCCTCTGGAGCAGGAGATCATCGCCAAGGTCAAGGGGCCGGTGGTGCTGCACATCTGCGCCAACGCCGACCCGGTCGTCCCCATGATGTGTGAAACCGGCGCCGCCGGCATCAGCATTGAGGAAAAGGCTGATATGAAAGCGGCCAAGGAGATAGCCAGCCAAAAAGGAGTGCGGGTATTTGGAAACGTGGCCACCGCCACCACCCTTTTCAACGGCACTCCCGAGGAGTGTTACCAGGAGTCCAGGCAGGCCCTGGATAACGGCACTGATTTTCTCTGCCCCGGCTGCGGGGTGTCCCCGCTGTCTTCCATAGAAAACCTGGTTCAGTTGCGCAAGGCCCGTGACGATGCCTTTGGCGTAAAGAGCGAGTGGACCGACTGAGCCTGAGACCCCCGGTTTCCGAACCATTTGAAATCGGGGGATTCTTTTGCCCATATTCCGCGGTGAGGCTGCGCCTTTGAAAAACGGAGGCGGGCCGCCGTTTCCTGACTATAATTAAGACGCTGTGTCCGAACCAAACAAAAGAAAAGTGGTCTTTTTGGGCGCTCCTTTGGACTGTGACGAGCGTCAGGAGGCCATAGACCAAAAGCTGGCCCTGGCAGGCAGGGGAGCGGGCCAGGACGACCCCTATGAGCAGGTCCTGGCTATGATCCGGGCCGAGGTGGAAGAAAGCCGCTTTAGGGAAGAAGGCTGCCTGGAGGTTCCCGGCTGGCTGCGTCCGATTCCGCCTCCAGCCGACCTGGACAAGCTCAGGGTGGAGAATTTCGTCGAGTTTATGGAGCAGGAGGGATGCCGCACTGCGGCCGGGGCCCTGAGCCAGGCGGTGTCCGCAGGGATTTGGCCTGACATCCCCTGTCTCTTGGCCGTGGACCATAGCCTCACCGGCGGCATGCTGGCGGGCTTGGCCGAGAAGATCCCACCCCCGGATCTGTCCTTGATAGTGCTGGACAGCCACCTGGACGCTATGCCCCTGCCGGTGATGGCCGGGGCCATTGCTTATGACATGGAGAACAATCCCGGCTCAGCCTTTGACCCCAGGGACCCCTTCCTGCGTGACCGTGGCGATGCCTACACCGCCAGCAGTTTCTTGCACCACCTGCTCAAGGATGGCCTGGTGCTGCCCCAAAACCTGTTTGTAATGGGGATCAGCGATTACCCCAGCAAGAGGGGCTTTCGCCTTAAGGACAAGCGCATGCAGGCCTACACCGGCATATACAGCGGGCTAAGGTCAAAAGGCGCCCGCATCGTGACCAAAGCGGAACTTACAGGGCGCCCGGCCAAGGCGGCCGCCATCTTGGGTCAGATTAAAACCCCTTATGTTTATATCTCCGTGGACATGGACATCGGGGCCCGCAACGCCTTGGCCGGAGTGCGTTTTGACAATTACCAGGGCCTGAATCAAAAGCAGATTTACAGGCTGGCCCAGGAGCTGGGCAAGTTGCAAGAGCGCGGAATAAGACTGGCCGGCATGGACGTGTGCGAGTTCAACCCCAGGGCCATGGACTCAGAAGACCCCACCTACCGTATCGCCGCTGACCTTATAGAAATGGTCTGTTTCAATAGGCTGCCCGCCGCAAGCTGAGCCTTGATCCAGCCCTGGGCAAGATAATCAATTTCATTCAAGACCAAGCCAGGCAAGCACCCTATGGTGTAATTGGAAGGGATGCCGGACCGGGCAATCGCTACCCATGACAGGGCAAAAGGGCCTGGCACCCAGAGAGGTTTCTACATTTATGGGAAGTCGGAAGGTAATAGGAAACATGGTGCCTGAAGACAAGATATTACCGTCAGCAGTGGAGGCGATCGGCCTGACTCCCCTGGTGGAGCTGGCCCGCATCACCCGGGGGCTTGAGGGCAGGATCCTGGCCAAATTGGAGTATTTGAACCCGGGGTTTTCCAAAAAGGACCGCATCGCCCGCCAGATGATCGAAGACGCCGAGGCCTCGGGCCAGCTTCAGCCCGGGCAGACCGTGGTGGAGCTTACTAGCGGCAACACCGGCACTGGATTGGCCATCGTCTGCGGGGTCAAGGGCTATCCCTTTGTGGCGGTTATGTCCCGGGGCAACTCCCGGGAGCGGGCCCGCATGATGGCCGCCCTGGGGGCGGAGGTGGTGTTGGTGGACCAGCTTCCTGGGTCGGTCCCGGGACAGGTGTCAGGCGGCGACCTGGAGTTGGTGGAGCAGGAGGCGCGGCGCATCGTGGAGCAGCGGGGAGCCTTCCGGGCCGACCAATTCCACCTGCCGGGGGCGTTTCGCGCCCATTACCTGCACACCGGCCCTGAGATTCTGGCCCAGTCCGGCCAGCAGATAACCGCTTTTTGCGATTTTGCCGGCACCGGCACCACCTTTGCGGGATGCGCGGCGGCCTTTAAGGAGTACCGCAGGTCCATAGGCTGCTATCTGGTGGAGCCGGCAGGGGCAGCGGTCTTGGCCGGTCTGGAGGTGACCAATCCCAACCACCGCATCCAGGGCGGGGGGTATTCCATGCCCATGTCAGACCTGACCCTGGTCAATACGGATTACATAGACGGTTTTGTGCAGGTGAGCGACGCCGCCGCCATGGCCTGCGCCCGCCGCTTGGCCCGGGAGGAGGGCATCTTCGCCGGCTTTTCTTCCGGGGCCAACCTGGCTGCGGCCCTGGAACTGCTGGAAGGTGCCTACCGGGGCGGAGTGATCGCCATTGTGGTCAATGACTCCGGATTAAAGTACCTGAGCACCGACCTCTGGACGGGCTGACTCTGATCAGCCCTGGCCTGAAGGTTGGGGTGCCAATGGCTCCTGGGGCTCTTTGCCTGCAAGAGCTTGCATTTTCGAAAAAATCGCTGCGTAAATGAAGATGGTACAAGGGAACAGGATGAGAAATGAAGGCCAGTCCCTCACAAGGCCTGGCATATCTTGGAGGTACAACTCCGCCCCCCGCCACTCTGGGCGCTACGGGGCTCTATGGGCGCTCCCTTCGCCAGGTTGATGTAAACCAGATGATTCCCGGAGGACGAAGGATCAACTCATTAATGGCTGGGGCAATCCTGGCTAACAAAACCTTCCCTGCCAGAATGTCTGGGCAAAAGGGAAGATCCGGTTATTAGAGACTCCGCCATAAAGGCGGGGATATTACCAAGACTGGTCCTGGGACCTTGGCTCGGACCGCCGTTTTTGCTCCCGGGCCTCATTTACCCTTAAGGGCCGGCCTCCGAAATCCTTGCCATCCAGGGCTCCGATAGCCGCCTCGGCAGCCTCTTGTTCCATCTCCACAAACCCAAATCCGCGGGATTTGCCGGTGTACCGGTCCATGATGACTTTCGCCGAATGGACCTCGCCAAACTGCTCAAACAATTCGCGCACCTCTGCTTCCGCGGAAGTATAGGGCAGATTTCCCACAAAAATGTTTACCATCATCTTACGCAATCTCCCTAAGCTGTCCCAAATAATGGCCTCAGGCGCTGTTTGCGGACATCTCCTTATGAAAAAGTTGCAAAAGCGCCTAACAGACCATGCTTGCAGAGAAATGTTATCTTTTTTAGGTAATGCTTGTCAAAGTAATCATTTATTTTTTTGCTTTAAATCAAAAGAAAAGAATGCGTGTATTTAGGCTGAAAACATCATTCATTCACTGAGGCACATTTATATAGCGGCAAAAAATTTTACCCTGGTCTGATTTTAAAAAAGAGTATATAAACGGCAGCTTGTGAGCTTTCTTAGGGTAAAATCAGTAAGCTCTGGGAAGCCCTTATTCTTAAACCCAGGCCCCATCGCATCCAGATTGCGGGACCGGTAAAAATGATCAGGTATAATTGAAGCCAATCTAGTTTAAAGAGGGAGACTCAAGGCAAAGGTTGAAACGCCATGTCTATATTTATTAATGGCCGAAAAGGTGCCTGGGCGGCGTTAATGGCGGCGGCGCTGATGATGACCGGTTGCGCACTATACGTGGACGCCGGCCCTGATCCCGCCTATCTTAAAGTCAATATCAAGACCAGCGTCAACGATGCAAAAATCAAGGATGCTTTAGCCGCTAACCACCTCCACCTTGCCTTTCCCGCTGGAGGGCTTTTCCATGAGATAAGGGGTCCATTTTGGGATTGGGGGGCCTACCTGTTGGCGCAAGACGGCAGCCTGCGCGACCTGCGTCCTGTTTCCGGCGGGCCGCTTCGCCGTGTGCAGGGCAAGAATCTGGCCGGCTCAGCCACATTCGCACTTCCTCCCGGGATTCATAAGGTCCGGATATTGATTCAGGTTTATATGGAGCACGATTTCTACGAAAGCGACGGCTTAATGCCGGCACGCCCCAGTACGGAGACAATCTTCGTGCAAGGTTTCAGCCGGGATATGGCCAGGGAGATAGGCCCGGGCCAAACCCTGACCGTCAATTTTCCTTCCCCAAAATAGTTGGGCTTATGGGAAAATCGTCTTTGATCAGGGCAAGGGGGTCAGCGCCCATGCCGTATCCGCCGATGCCCTGGTGCAGGTGCTGGAGGGAGAGGCTGTCATACAGATCGGCGAGAAGAAGGTGACCGCCGCTGCAGGCGAGGTGGTGATCATACCTGAAAAGATGGACCCACTCCTTGCACATACCCAAAGAGCTTTTCAAGATGCTGCTCTTAGTGATTAAGCGCCCGCAGAATATTGCCTTGTAGCCGACACCAAAGGTGGGGGAGGTTAAGGAGTAGTCATGGTCCGCCTAAGTGAAATGCCCGTGCAACAGCGTGAGCACTATACCGCCCTTCCTTGCCAGGCCTTCGATACCCAGCCCTGGGTTACAGGGCCGCCTTTGTCCCAAAGGCGCATAGCCATAGTGGCCACTGCGGGCCTGCACCGGCGCGGCGATGCCCCATTCACCGGCATCACCGGCGAGTACCGGGTGATCCCCGGGGAGGTGAGATCAGCCGACCTGGTGATGAGCCATGTCTCCACCAATTTCGACCGCACCGGCTTTCAACAGGACTGGAACCTTGTCTTTCCCCTGGACCGGCTGCAGGAATTGGCCAAAGAGGGGATTATCGGCAGCGTGGCCTCGTTCCACTATTCCTTCATGGGGGCCACTGACCCAAGGCAGATGGAAACCCAGGCCCGGGAGGTGGCCGGCCTTTTACAAAAGGACGGCGTGAGCGGCGTCCTGCTGGTGCCGGTATGACCCAATTGCACGCGCGCCGTGGGCGGGCTGGCTCATTATCTGGAAGATGAAGGCATACCCACCACCCAGATCAGCCTCATCCGGCTGCACACTGAAAAGATGAATCCGCCCCGGGCCTTGTGGGTGCCGTTCGAGCTGGGCCGGCCCCTGGGGGCACCGAATCAGCCCGCCTTTCAAAAAACGGTCCTCACCGAGGCCCTGGGGCTGCTGGAGGCGCCTTCAGGGCCGGTGCTCAAGGACTTTGATCAGGAGGCACCGGCAAGCCAGGCGCCGGACCAGGTGTTGGCCTGCCCCCTGGATCTGCCCAGGCCCGCCCCGGGATCAGCCGGAGGCGCCGCCGGCCTGGCCGAGCTGTTCCTGCACGAAATTCAGCAGATGGCCACCTGGTACGATTTGGCCTTGAGACAAAGGGGGCGCACCACCGTGGGAGTCAGTCAGATGGAGCCCAAGGCCATCGGTGTCCTCTTGACCGGATTCCTTAACGACGGCCCTCCGCAAAACCCCCGCCCGGAGGTGGAGCTGCCCTGGCTGGTGAAGCTGGCCACGGAAGATCTCAAGGGCTATTACCTGGAGGCGGTTACCGCCCAGCCCGGCATGGCGGACCTCGGCAGCCGGCAGCTTGAGGATTGGTTCTGGGGAGAGACGGTGGCTGGGCAGGTATTTTTAAAACTGCACAAGGTTTTTTCCCAATATGAAGGGAATGAGTACGGTTTGTTGGTCAAGGTGCTCTTGGTTCCTAGGTCCCAAGCCCATAGGCTGGAAGCCTAAGCTCTGGTTGCCGCCCCGGCCGCCTGCATAAGCTTGACCAGCTCCCCATAGGGCTGGGCGCCCACCACCCCCCGGCCATTGGCCACAAAGGTGGGAACCGCGGTTACGCCTATTCTCCGGGAGTAGTTCCAGTCTCGGTCCACGGCCTCTTTATAGAGACCCTGCTCCATGACCTTGTCCGCCTCAGCCGGATCAAGACCAAGCGAGGCGGCCAGGGCCTTGAGCACCTGTCGGCGTCCTATGTTTTGGCCGTCTTTGAAATAGGCCTTGAACACGGCCATATGGAAATCATCCCCTTTGCCTTGCTCTTCGGCCCACTTGCTAAGCTCTTGGGCCCGTCGGGAATTATAGGTATGGGTGCGGTTGCCAAAAGGGACACCCGCCTGCTCAGCGGCCTTTTTGAGCCGGTCCAGCAAGGCCGGAATATCCACGTCCCTGTCCGCGAACAATTCCGCCAAGGTCTTGCCTTCCAGGGGGGTTTCAGGGTGTAAAGGAAAAGCCACCCATTTGACTTGGATCTGGAACTGGCGCTGGAGTCTTTCAATACGCCCGGTACTGAAATAGCACCACGGTCATACGTAATCAGAAAAAACCTCTAATGTTATTAGGGGCATAACCACCTCCATATCACAAGATTATCAGCAGGGCCGGCCCCCGGCCACTTATGTTGCACAAAGGAAAGAGCAAAAAAAGCGCACCTCCATGCCTTGCAGCAGCGAGGTGCGCCCTTTAAGTATGCGCTGTGGGGACTTATGCAGTTAGGTCAAGGCTAGCCCAGTTCTCCAAGCTCTGTCCCCTGCTCTGAAACATGTAGGCGGTCAATCCGCGCGCACCCAAGAAACCGCCGCTTGCCATGGTCTCCTTTTGGGCCTCAATGGCGGCTTCCAGTTCAGCCTGGCTGATTACGCCGTCACCATCAGTGTCTGTCTCGTCCAATATGGTGCTGGCGATATCTTCCGAGCTCATATCGGCGAACTCTTCCATGCCGGCCATGCCCATGGGCGGGGGGCCGGGAGGCGGGGCCATGGTGCCATAGGCGGCTTCCAATTCCGCCTGGCTGACCACGCCGTCCTCGTTGGTGTCGAGAGCTGAGAACTCTTCTTCGGAAACGCCCAATTCCTCAGCGTTCAGCCCACCATCCTCGTCTTCATCTTTTTCTGAGAAGATGGCCGCTATGTGCTCACTCCTTTGGGTCTCCATGTCAGCCTGCAGCTCAGCCTGGGTGACCACACCGTCGCCGTCAGCGTCAGCTTCGGAGAACTTGTCCTCAGGGATGCCCCCTTCTTCCAAACTCAAGGCGCCGTCCCCATCCGTATCGTTCTCGCTTATTATTTGGCTTGTGATCTCCTCCAGGGTCATGGCGCTGAACTGGCCGCCGCCCATCATTGCCATGGGCGGTCCTTTTCTCATCATGGATGCGGCCATGGCCAGCATTTCATCCTCACTGACCAGGCCGTCACCATCGGCATCCGCCTGACCGAACTGCTCCTCAGGGATATCTAGTTCCTCGGCGTTCAGAGCGCCGTCCCCGTCAATGTCCATTTCCGCGAAGCGGGCGGCCAATTTTTCCTTCATCTCTTCATCATTGAAGATGGAGTAGCTGCCATAGCCTGCTCCGAGACTTCCTATGCTGCTTACACTCATTGGTTTTCCTCCCTGAAAACATGTAGAAAAAGTTCATACTCCTTAATTGCTCATTCCCTCATAGGCTTCCTCCAAGTTTGTATTTTTGGTTTCTTCTTGGCCATAAAGGGCCAATCCTCAAGTGGTCCACTTTAATGGTCCAGTGGATATCTTTTGTGCCATCTGGAACTTTTTCCGCTTAAAATTGAGCGGCCGCCCATAGGCCTTGACCTATAAATGTGCAATAGTGCTGCCAAAATAAGCCAAAGACAGATTGACAAACTGTATCGGTGAAAATTCGGTCAGTTACCCGGCCGGGTAATTAATTGGGGAATGGATAATTATAGAGTTGAGGAAAAATTTTCCTTGATTAATATTAATGTTGAGGAAAAAAGTAAAATGGGAACTCTCAATGATTGGTTTTTTTAGGAGAAGTTAACTCACACGTGTCCGCCAAAATGGACCACTTAATAACAGCTTAAATAGATACTTTTCCATGTCAGGGCGATGACGGCAGTTATAACGAAACTCCATTTCGCGCATAAAAAGAGGGAAGTTGGTTCTATAGCCGCCCCGGTAGCGCTTTAGGCGCCGCCGGGCAAAATCCCAAAATTCTCCACCATCGTGATCGGTTTTTTCCTTTTCATTCACAGATACGTACTGCAGACTGTCCAGACGCAGGCGTCGATAATCCACCGGGTTGAGTTGGGGTAGCAGCCGGATCTGATCTTGCAGAAACATCATTCCGAATATGGGGAATGTGCCCCATGCCTCGCCATTGCTCCCCTCTTTGGAGACTTTCCCCACAAAAAAACCATGTAGTGTCACCTCGCCATTGAGGCTGTTCAAAGCTCTTTCACTTTCTTTGGCTATCCGCTGCCTTATCACGTGGTAAAGCCTTTGCACCGTCTTGCGATTGATTCCAAGCTTCCCAGCCGTAACTTGTGCAGGTGTCAGCAGCCAAAAAAAGTGCAATATTTCCAGGATGGTTTCCTTTCTTAGCCGTGATTCCTTGCGGCTGGGAGTGAATTTATATCGGCAACGGCGGCATTGCAGCCTGCCGTCCGCCAGAAAGTAGAAAATTACATAGCCGCACTGTGGGCAAAAAGGCAGGTCCCCGGAGATATCGTTCATGATTGATTCACCGCTTCCTGGGAAAGGCGGTTTTTCGCCAAGGGGCTCCCGGTTTGGTTTGGCGAATCTTAGGACCGGCCGATGGTAAACCACTTGGTATGATGTTTCTGATTTGGAGGTTAGCCGGGACAAACACAGGGCCAGTCACATGTCATTGCAGCAAGGAAAGGGCCGTTTCAGCGTTCACCAGGCCGTAACCGTATTCATAATCAGCTCCGCTTATCCCCAGGTCCACGGCGCTGGTATAAAGGATTTCTTCGATCCAGTTCACCCGCTCACTGCCGCCTTCTGGAATATCAGCCCCTTCCTGCTCGGCCTCGGCAATCACCAGGGCCGCCACCCCGCTGACAAATGCCGCTGCCATGGAAGTGCCTGAATAATCGGCATATCCCCCCAGATAATCTGCCTGCAAAATACCTGTTCCCGGTGCCACCACACCCGGGCCGTTGGAGTCCCAAGCGGCGTTGGAATATGAAGCAATGCTGTAATCAGAATCTATGGCCCCAACCACCAGGGTGGTGTTTAAGTAGGCCGGGTAGTTTGCCGAAAACACAAACCGCTCGTTGCTGTCATTGCCCGAGGCCGCCACAATCAAGACCCCCTCTTGATAGGCTTGGTAGCACGATGCCCAGATAACAGGGTCGAAATACCATGAACCCAGAGAAAGGTTGATTAGGTCCGCTCCCTTTTCCACGGCGTAGTCAATGGCTTGGGCCACCAGATAATTGTCCAGGGAATCATCGTTGCTGACCTTGAGGGGCAAGATGGTGCAGTTGTAGGCCACTCCGGCGCAGCCTTGGCCATTGCCGGTGGTTTGGGCAATGATGCCGGTTACGTTGGTGCCATGGCCCACCTGATCATCGGGTATGGGGTCCTGATCCACAAAATCCCAGGCATTGGCGGTGTCAAAGTTAGTGGCAGCAAAATCAGGATGGTCCCAGGCAACCCCAGTGTCCACTATGGCAACCGTGACCTCGGCGCTGCCGCCGGCATTTAGGGACCAGGCTCCGGCCATGCCCAGGGCCTCCAGTCCCCATTGACTGCTCAGGTAAGGATCATTAGGCGTATAGGCCTGGGCACTCGTTGCGCAATGAATACAGACAATAAAGGTTGGGATCAGCAACGCCTTTTTCAAGCTCCAGTCTCCCTCTGCCACCAGACCGCAAAAATATGGCCCTCTGGCCAAGTGCGTGGTTGCCCTGACTTGGCTCACATCCTTTAGGCCAGCCCTGGTACCTCTAAAAAATGATGTCGCTAGGCGCCAGTGACTGGTTACATTCGGTCTTCGAAAAGTTTTGAAAAAGGCCTTATGGTTATTTGGAAAATGGCGGTGGCGGTGGCGGACCCGGACCCGGGCCGGGACCAGGGCCTGGGCCTGGGCCTGGAGGCCCGGGGGGAGGGGGCATGAGAAATGGAGGACCACCTTTAAAGGGGCGCCTGTTAAAAAATTCTTCCAGCTTTTTTTGCTGCTCTTTGCTTAGATGTTTTTTTATCTCCAAGTGGTTTTCCTTAAAGACTTTCTCAAAACGAGGGCTCACCTCCCGCTGAATCTCCATCATCTGACGAAAACCTTTTTCCAGAACCGGTTTGATTTTGCGGCTCTGATCCGGCGTGAGATCCAGGCGCCTGCTGAGTTTTTCCAGCATCGACTCCACTATGGGCCCTCTACGCTCCCTCCGGAAGAGCTCAA
>JASFOZ010000082.1:0-11679 GCA_050116255.1 Desulfarculaceae bacterium | reverse complement strand
TGCAGCGTTTTCCTGATCTTGGGCGCGGTGATCAGCGGGGCCGGCGCCTCCCACACCCTGGGCAAGCTGGGAGCAATCAACACGGTGGCCGGTGCCTTTGTGGTAGCCTTTGCCGCTGCCATGACGGTCTACCTGATGACCAAGGCCGGTTATCCGGTCTCCACCTCCCAGGCGATCGTGGGGGCAATCATCGGCTGGAATTTTTTTTCCGGCTCGCCCACGGATTGTAATTCACTGACCAAAATCACCCTGACCTGGGTTGCCTGCCCAATTCTTTCGGCGGCCATCGCCGTCATAGTCTACCGGCTAACAGCGCTTTGTATAATGCGCTGCAAGCCTCATATGTTCACGCTGGATATGGCTACCCGCCAGGGATTGGTGCTGGCCGGCATCATGGGCTCCTATTCCTTGGGCGCCAATAACATCGCCAATGTCATGGGTGTATTTGTACCGACTTCGCCTTTTTCAGATATGGAACTGTTTGGAATCCTGCACGTTAGCTCAACCCAGCAGCTTTTCTTGCTGGGCGGCTTGGCAATCGCCTCGGGAGTTTTCTTCTATTCCAAACGGGTGATGATGACCGTGGGCACCAAGATCATGACGCTGTCGCCCGTGGCATCGCTAGTGTCGGTGCTGGCTCATTCCATAGTGCTGTTTCTTTTTGCCTCCCAGGGCTTGGAGTCATTCCTTCGTGATATGAACCTGCCGACCATCCCCCTTGTGCCGGTATCCAGTTCGCAGGCCATTGTGGGAGCTGTGGTTGGCATTGGTCTGCTGAAAGGCGGCAGGAGCATCCGCTGGCGCACCCTGGGCGGCATAGCATGCGGCTGGGTGACCACGCCCATCATCGCGTGCCTGCTCAGTTTCATCAGCCTGTTCATATTTCAAAATGTGTTTCAGCAACAAACATTCCTGCACGCACCCTAGCTGAAAGGCCGAGCGGTTTTTCAGCCATTGCCAAATCCTCACCAATCGGCCGGAGCCACTTCGGGGTGACCCTCAACAGCCCTAGAGATTGACTCAAAAACTGGGGTTGGTTTAAGGGGTCGGGTCATGGCAGTCAAAGACGCGATACTGGACCAGTTGATGAAAGGGTATGATAAGCCTCTTGTTTTTCTCCTTGTCATAACTGATTATAAGTCATGGCCAAACCCGTGAAAGCCTTGAGCCTCCCCCAGAGAAGGGAAAAATCCCGGTCCGCCGGGCTGGCCCTTGATCCAGGACCGATTCGTCTGGAAAAACGGCTGGCCGCCCTGGCCGGCCATATGTCCATGGCCTATCTCCACCTAGATGCCGGCGGTTTCATAACCGAGGCCGACCGCGCGGCTGGAAATATGCTGGAGCGAGAGCCCGGGGAACTAATCGGCCTGAACCTGGCCGGGCTGGTCCCACCAGCCGACGGGGACAAGCTGAGGCGGCTCATCCAAAAGGCTGGTCAGGGAAACAAGGCCATGGCCAGGCAAATCCATCCAGCCCCTAAGAGCCGCTTGAAATTGATACTTGTGCCTGAGGCCGGCCAGGACAATGAGCCGGAGTTTTTCTGCGTCCTTTGGGATACCAGCGCACAGGCCAAGCTGGAATCAGATACCAGGCTTTTGCGTGAGCGGCTGCGTACGGTCTACAAATCCATTCCCATCTCCACCATAACCTGGCAGTGGCAGGACGATGATTTTAGGCTGGCTGATTTCAACAATGTGGCAGAGGAGATCACCCTGGGCCATATCCGTGATTACCTGGGCACCACCGCCGCCGACTTTTACTGGGACCGGCCGGACATATATGCGGACATCAAGCGCTGCTTCAATGAGCGCCGCGACATCAGCCGGGAGTGGCCCTACCGTTTCCGCACCACCGGCCAGGACGCATATTTCCTGGCCACCTTCGCCTATGTGGCCCCTGACCTGGTCCTGTTGCTCACTCAGGACATCACCAAGCGTAAAAAGGCCGAAGAAGGGCTTTTGGCCTACCAAAAACAGCTTTTGTCCCTGGCTGTGGAGCTAAGCAAGGCCGAGGAGATGGAACGCCGGCGCATCGCCGGGGATCTGCACGACGGGGTGGGCCAGTACCTGGCCATCAGCCGGCTCAAGCTGAGCAAGCTCAAAGGGGTCTTGGAGCCGGAGCACGGCCCCCTTTTGGACGAGGTCATGGAGCTCATCGGCCGCGCCACCGAGGACACCCGCTCCCTGACCGTGGATCTGAGCCCCCCCGCCCTCTATGAGCTGGGCTTGGAAGCCGCCCTGGAGTGGCTGGCCGAGCGCAACCAAAATCGGCACGGCATAGTTACCCACTTTGAAAAAAAAGCCGAAATTAAGGCCCTTAGCGAGGAGTTGCGCGGTTTCTTGTACCGGGCGGCGGCCGAGCTTTTGACCAACGTGGCCAAGCATTCCAAGGCCAGCCAGGCGGTGATCAGCCTGGACCGGCAGGGGGAGGATCTTCTGCTCTCGGTGATGGACAACGGTCAAGGCTTCGGCCATGTCCAGGCCGGAGAAACCGGCTCCAAGGGCTTCGGCCTGTTCAGCATACGCGAGCGCCTGCGCCCCTGGGGCGGCAGCCTGCGGGTTCATTCCCGTTCCGGCGGCGGCAGCCGGGTAAGCCTTTGCTTGCCCCTTACCGACCCCAAAAGTCAAACCCCAAGGACATAAGGACCATGCCCATCCGCATCATCCTGGCCGACGACCACAAAATAATGCGCAAGGGTCTTAAGAGCATGCTCAAGGATGAGCCGGACATGGAGGTGGCGGGCGAGGCCGAGGAGGGGCGCCAGGCCCTTGACCTGGCCGGGAAGTTGAAACCGGACCTGGTGATCATGGACATCACCATGCCCGGCCTGAACGGCATCGAGGCCACCCGCCAGATGGTGCGCGAGACCAAGGGTCTTAAGGTCATCGGGCTTTCCATGCACCGCGATGCCCGCTACGTGGTGGGCATGCTGGAGGCCGGGGCCAAGGGATATCTTTTAAAAGACTGCGATTTTTCTGAACTGATCCAGGCCATCCACACCGTGACCAAAGGCGGCACCTACCTAAGCCCGGCCATAAGCGACGCGGTGGTCCAAGGTCTGCTAGCAGGCCGGGGGACGGCGGCGCCCAAGGATCCGGCGGCCAGCCTCACTCCCCGGGAGAGGGAGGTGGTGCAGCTGCTAAGCGAGGGTTACACCAACCGCAAGATCGCGGACCGGCTGTGCGTAAGCGTGAAGACGGTGGAGACTCACCGCCAGAATGTCATGCAAAAGCTGAACCTGCGTTCCCTGGCCGATCTCACCAAGTTCGCCCTGCGCCAGGGGATCACTTCCCTGGAAGAATAATCCCCAGCCTGTATTATCCCCCAAATCTGGTGGTTTTCCCCTATCCGGTTTTACGGGATTCCCCGATTCCTAGCAATTGATTCCATGGGGCAGAATATTCAGGCCGGACTAGCTAATTGATCTTCAACCTGGTTTTCACACTGTTTGGCGAGGTTCTTCCGGCCGGTTCGCCGCATTTTTGCCCATAACATCATCCCAGGCCAGCCGTGACTGACCGTAAGCGGTTCAGGGAGTTCAAAGGCAAGCCTGGAGGTTCAAGTTTTTGCCAAGCGAGCCAAAGGAGGGTCAAATGAGGATCGCAAGAGTATTTATAGTTATCTCCCTGGCCTTGAGCCTGGGGCTGGCCATGGCCGGCCCGGGCTCGACCCAGGCGCAGGCCGCCGATGTCATTGAACTTCGGGCCGCCACTTATTTCGCCAATACCCACGCCTTGTGCAAGCAGTGGGAACAATTTCTCAAAACCGTGGAAAAGCGCTGCAACGGCAAAGTGAAGATCAAGCTATACGCCGGCGGCACCCTGTTAAAGGCCAAGGAGATCTACGACGGGGTGGTCAAGGGAGTGGCTGATCTGGGTATGGTCATGATCGGCTACACCCACGGCCGTTTCCCGGAGATGGAGCTCATCGAGCTGCCCCACGGCTATGCCAGCAGTGTAGTCTCTTCCCACGCGGCCAACGACTTCTACCATAAGTTCAAACCCAAGGAGTTTAACCAGACCCATTTGAACTACTGGTTCGTCAGTGGTCCCAGCGTTTCCATCCTGAGCAAGCCGGTGCGCACCCTGGCCGAGTTCAAGGGGCTCAAGGTCCGTGGCACCGGCCGGGTGGGCGACACCTTAAAGGCCCTGGGCGCGGTGCCCCAGTCCACGGTGGCGCCCGAGGTATACACCGCCATCAGCCGGGGGGTGATCGACGGCATCATGTGGCCCTATGAAACCCTCTATGGCTGGAAGCTGGCCGACGTGGCCAAGTACGTCACCTCCTGCTGGCAGGTGGGCGGGGTGTATGCCTTCTACTCCACCATGAACAAAAAGGCCTGGGACAAACTGCCCGCCGACGTGAAGAAGGTGTTCGACGAAACCAGCAAGGAATGGATCCAAAAGGCGGCCATGACCTACCTCAATAGCGACGTGGAGGGCATGAAGCACGGTAAGAAGCTGGGCGTGAAGTTCATCGACCTATCCCCGGACCAAGTGAAGAAGTGGAAGGACGCCATCAAGCCGGTCATCGGCTCCTATGTGAAGCAGATGGTGGATAAAGGCTACTCTAAGGCGGACATGAAGGCGCGGCTGGATTATCTGAACCAGCGCATCGCATACTGGTCCAAGTGGCAGAAGGACCAAGGCATAAAGTCCCCCACCGGGGGAGGTATGTAGCATTTCTCCCTTTGTCCCAGGGGGGTCCGGGCTCCATCCACCCGGCGCCCCTGGGGCCCTAATAAAAACCCCGCCTCGAACAGCGGAGGATTAGAGGGAAAAACAAAGCGCCAACAGCGGCGGGGAATGAACCTCTGAATGGGGGTTTAATCCGGGAACCGGCTTATGGGTTACACTGACTTGGTTTTGGGTTTCAGCGGCCGCATCCGCCGCCTGAGCAAATGGCTGTGCATCTTCGGCCAGCTTCCCCTATTTCTGATGCTGGCCATAACCGCGCTGGACGTAATCGGGGCCAAGCTGTTCTCCCTGCCCGTGCCCGGCGGGCCGGAGGTGGTGGCCAGCCTGCAGGTGCTGGCCATTGCCAGCGCCGCCGGTTATCTGCAGATGCGGGGCGGCCACACCCGCATAGATTTTTTCGTGGACAAGCTTCCCAGCGGCCTTAAGGCCGGGGTGGCGGTTTTCATCCAATTTCTGGTCCTCATCCTGTTCGCAGCGCTCTGCCGCGAGTGCTTTCTTTTGGGCGACTCCTTGAAAGAGGCCGGAGAGATCACCAGCACCGCCCATATTCCCCTCTACCCCCTGGCCTACTTCATGAGCTTCTGCTTTCTGGTGGTCAGCCTGGCGGCTTTGGCCGATCTTCTTATGGAAACGGCCAGAAGGGGTCAATCATGAGTGAGACCGCCACCGGCCTGGTGGGCATCGCGGTGCTTTTAATCCTGTTCTGCCTGCGGATGCCGGTGGCATTCGCCATGGCCTTTGTGGGCATCGCGGGCTGCGCCTACATCCTGGGGCCCGAGGTGGGCCTGAGCATCCTGGGCCAGCAGTTCT
This sequence comes from Desulfarculaceae bacterium, assembly GCA_050116255.1. Taxonomy (GTDB): domain Bacteria; phylum Desulfobacterota; class Desulfarculia; order Desulfarculales; family Desulfarculaceae; genus JASFOZ01. The sequence goes on along the minus strand of JASFOZ010000082.1, from coordinate 6,172 downwards.
TCCAGGAGTTCAGCGCCTACACCCTCACCTGCATCCCCATGTTCATGCTTATGGGGGCTCTGGCCTCCCAGTCGGGCATCAGCAAGCGGCTCTACAGCACAGCCTACCAGGTGGTGGGGGCCACCAACGGCGGGCTCACCATGGCCACCGTATTGGCCTGCGCCAGCTTCGCGGCCATGAGCGGCTCCACCACCGCCACCGCCGCGGCCATGGGCGCGGTGGCCCTGCCCGAGATGAAACGCTATAAGTACAAGGACTCTCTGGCCACCGGCTGCGTGGCCGCCGCCGGCACCCTGGGCATTTTGATTCCGCCCAGCACCATCTTCATCATCTACGGTCTTATAACCCAGCAATCCATCGGCAAGCTATTCGTGGCCGGTATAGTGCCGGGCATCCTGATCACCGGCATGTTCATCATCACGGTGGCCCTGGTCTGCTGGAAAAACCCCGAAATCGCCCCGCCGGGCGAACGCACCAATCTTGCGGTCAAGCTGCGCTCCTTGGCCGGATTCACCGATGCCTTTCTGTTGTTTCTCCTGGTAATCGGCGGGCTTTTGCTGGGCTGGTTCGGGCCCACCGCCGCCGGCGGCATAGGCGCTTTAGGCACCTTGTTTCTGGGCCTGGCGCGCCGCTCCTTGAACTGGTCCCGCTTTATGGAAGCGCTAAAAAACGCGCTACTGACCGCCACCATGATCCTGTTCATCATCGCCGGGGCCACGGTGTTCGGCAAGTTCATGACCCTGTCGGGCATCCCCACCATGCTGGCCGAGCTATTAAACAGCCTCAAGGTCTCTGGCTGGGCCATCATCCTGCTCATCTGCCTGGGCTATCTCATCGGCGGATGCTTCATGGACTCCCTGCCCCTCATCGTGCTCACAGTGCCCATCGTGTACCCCACGGTGCTGGCCTACAACTTCGACCCCATCTGGTTCGGGGTAATCATCGTCTTGGTCACCGAGATGGGAGTGATAACCCCGCCGGTGGGGGTGAACGTGTACGTCATCAAGGGCATTGCCCCGGACGTGCCCATAGAAAAGATATTCCAGGGCATCATGCCCTTTTTGCTGACCCTGTTGGTCAGTCTGGGCCTCTTAATATTATTCCCCGGGCTGTCAACCTTTCTGCCCAGCTTGATCACCTACTAAAGCCGGGAGGCGGGACCGCTATCGATAAAAGATTCCGCCGCAAGCAAGGGGATATCGAGAGGCAAGGATTAAAGCGCCGCAAATAGCGGAGAGTAAACCCCCGAACGGAGGTTCAACCAAACCCAATTGAGGCATTTTCATGACTGAGCAAACAAACCCAAACTGGGAAGGGGCCTACGCTGAAATCGAGGGCCTTAACTTTCCCCAGTTGCTGGACTTGCAGGCCGAACAGCGGCCGGACAAGGTGTGGCTGGTCCACGGGGATAAGCGCTACACCTTCAAGCAGTTCAGCGAGATGACCGATCATCTGGCGGTGGCGCTCTTAAAGGCCGGGTTTAAGCCGGGCGAGGCCTGCGGCCTTTTGTTTCCCAACAGCCCCGAGTACCTCATGTTCCAGTTCGCGATACTCAAGATGGGCGGAATCCTCATCCCCTTGAACACCCGCTACCGCTCGCACGAACTAACCTTCATGCTCAATTTCTCCGACGCCCGCTATTTGTTCATGGTGGACCGCTACCTGAAGGCCGACTTCACCCAGGTGCTTGCCGAAATCCGGAGCCAGATCCCCCAGCTCTCCCACATCTATGTGGACGGCCCCAAAACGCCGCAGGACATGCTGGACATAAGGGGGCTTTACAACTTCCGGGCCACGTCTGAGGAGTTGGCCGAGCTTCGGGCCAACCCGGTGCCGGACACCGCCCCAGCCACCATGCTCTTCACCTCAGGCACCACCAGTCAGCCCAAGGGAGTAATCATGTCCCACCGGGCCCGGGTCTGGTGTGGCCTGCGCATCAGTGAGCGCATGCGCGTCACCGACAGCGACGCCCTGTTGAACCCCCTGCCCTTCTGCCATGAGTTCGGCGGTTTCACCATCACCTCCCATGCGGTGATCTGCGGCTGCAAAATGGCCATCATGGAGGTGTTCAATGCGGACGAGGCCCTCCGGATCATCGAGCGGGAAAAGGTCTCGGTGCTCTACGGGGTGCCAACCATGTTCTCCTACATGCTGAACTCGCCCTTATACAAGCAGACGGACCTGAGCACCTTGCGCACCGGCTACATGTCCGGGGCCACCTGCCCCCTGGAGCTGGTCAAGCAAGTGCAGGACGACATGGGCTGCAACATCAGCGTGGCCTACGGCCTGTCCGAGGCGCCCAGCCACACCATCAGCGAGTATGACGACCCTCCGGAGGTGAAGGCCAGCACAGTGGGCAAGCCCATCCGCGATGCCGAAGCCAAGATCGTGGATGACAAGCGCCAGGAGGTGCCCTTGGGCACTCCGGGCGAGATCGTGCTCAAGGGCCAAAATGTAATGACCAAGTACTACAAGCGGCCGGACGCCACCCAAAGCGCCTTGGACGATGGGGGCTGGCTATTCACCGATGACTTGGGCATTATGGACGAAAAGGGATACCTCACCTTCGTGGGCCGCAAGACCGACATGATCGTTACCGGCGGCTTCAATGTGTTCCCCCTGGAAGTGGAGGAGGTACTCTACAAGCTGCCCTATGTGGCCCATGCCGCCGTGGTGGGCGTACCCGACCCTGTAAAAGGGGAGCGCATAGTGGCCTGCATTGTGCTCAAGAGCGGCCACCACCCCGGCCCGGAGGAGATCGTGGCCTTTTGCCGCGAGCAGCTGGCCAACTACAAGATCCCCGGCCGGGTTGTGTTCATGGACAACCTGCCGGTCACCACCACCAACAAGATCAAAAAACGCGAATTACCCGCCATTTTGGAGAAGATGACATGACCTACGAGACCATTAAATTCGAGATCAAAGACAACATCGGGTACCTGACCCTCAGCGTGCCCGAGAAGCTCAACGCCCACACCCACCAGATGCGCCGTGAGCTTCTCCAGTTCTGGCGGGATCGGCAGAACGACGAGGAAAACTGCCGGGTGGTCATCATGACCGGCGAGGGCCGCGCCTTCTGCTCCGGCTCGGACATCGACGAGATGGACGACGAATACCGGCCCTTTTACAAACGCTACGCCGAGGAGCTCTACCAGTTCCAGGATCAGATCTCCGAGGTGGTGCTCCTCATGCGCCGGGCCCCCCAGCCCATCATCGCGGCGGTGCGCGGCTGGGCCGCGGGCGGCGGCTTCAGCTTCACCCTGGCCGCGGACATCCGCCTGGCCGACCCCACGGCCAAGTTCGTGGCCGCCTACATAAACATCGGCCTTAGCGCCGCGGACATGGGCTCCAGCTATTACCTGCCCCGGGAGGTGAACCTGGGCTTTGCCGCCGAGTACCTCTACACCGGCGAGCCCATCGACGCGGCCACCGCCGATAAGATCGGCCTGGTCAACTACGTCTTGCCTCCCGAGAAGCTGATGCCCAAGGCCGAGGAGCTGGCCAAAAAGATGGCCGAGAAATCGGTGCTGGGCCTGCGCATGACCAAAGAGGCCATCAACCAGAACATTGGCGGAGTGGGCCTGCAGGCCGCCTTGCAAATCGAGAACCGCAACCAGGTTATCTGCCTGGCGGCACGGCCCATCAAAAACCCCTTCAAGAAAAAGAAATAGCCAAAAATCAGCGCCCGCTGCAGATCGCGCAGCGGGCGTGTTTTTCATTTTCCAGGAGGAGAGCGGGCAATGGGCGTAAGCTACAGCGGACTTTTCCAGCCCGGAGCCATCGGCAAGGTGCGGCTAAAGAACCGGCTGGTCATGGCCCCCATGGGCACCGGCGGGCTCACCAAGGACGACGGCAGCCTGAGCCAGCGTTGCATAGACTACTACGTGGAGCGGGCCAGGGGCGGAGTGGGCCTGATCATCAGCGGCTGCACTCGGGCGGACAACAAGGTCGAGCGCATCCCCATCCACATCCCCCCGGGGCCGGCGGCTTTGGCCTCCTACAGCGAACTGGCCGAGGCGGTGCACGCCCAAGGAGCCAAGATGTTCGTGCAGCTCACCGCCGGATTCGGCCGGGTGCTGGGCCGGGGTCTGGTGGCCAACATCGATGAGCCCCTGTCGGCCAGTGCCCTGCCCCACTTCTGGCGGCCGGACCTCACCACCAGGCCGCTTACCACCTCGGAGGTGAAAGAGATCGTGCACGCCTTTGGCCGGGCCGCCAAGGTCCTGGCCGACGCGGGCATAGACGGGGTGCATCTGCACGGCCATGAGGGCTATCTGTTCGACCAGTTCGCATCCGCCTGCTGGAACAAGCGGACAGACAAGTATGGCGGCAGCCTGGCCAGCCGCCTGCGCTTTGCCATCGAGGCGCTTTATAGCATCAAGGAGGCGACTGGCAACAGCTTCCCGGTCATCTATCAGTACGGGCTCAAGCACTACATCACCGGTGAATGGCCCGGCCCCTGGCAAGGCATCCTGCCCGGCCAGAACGCCCCCGAGGCTGGCCGCGACGTGGCCGAGGGTCAGGAGGCCCTCAAGCGCCTGGAGGAGGCGGGCTTCGACGCCTTCCACGTGGACGCAGGCTGCTACGACAGCTGGTACTGGGCCCATCCCCCGGGCTACCAGGCCCGGGGCTGCATGCTGGACATGGCCGCCTTGGCCAAACAAGTAGTGAGCGTGCCGGTGATCGCGGTGGGCCGTCTGGACGATCCCGCCCTGGCCGAGAGCGCCCTGGCCCAAGGCCAGGCTGACTTCATCTCCCTGGGCCGCGCCTTTTTGGCTGATCCGGCCTGGCCGCGCAAGGTGCGCCAGGGCGATACCGCGGACATCCGGCCCTGCATCGGCTGCCAGTATTGCCTGCAACGCATGATGGAGTTCGGCCAGCCCCTGTGCTGCGCGGTGAATCCCATGGTGGGCCGAGAAGAGCAGATGCGCATCCGTCCCGCTAACCGGCCCGCTAAAATCCTGGTGGCCGGCGGCGGAGTGGGGGGTATGGAGGCGGCCCGGGTGGCCAAACTCAAAGGGCATGAAGTGGTGCTCTATGAAAAAGGTCCCGCTTTGGGCGGGCATCTTCTGGCCGCGGGAATGCCGGCCTTCAAGGAAGACATCGTGCGGCTGGTGGACTGGTACGAAGAGCAGATGCGGCGGCTGGAGATCCCGGTGAAGCTGAACACCGAGCTCACCGTGGAAATGGCCGAGAGCGAAGGCGCGGACGCGGTGATCCTGGCCACCGGCTCCCGGCCGGTCCGTCCCGATATCCCGGGCCTGAGCGAGGAAAACTTCATCTCCTGCATTGACGTGCTTTTGGGCCTCAAGAAGATCGGCGCCAGGGCGGTGGTGGTGGGCGCCGGCCTGGTGGGCTGCGAAACCGCCCTATGGCTGGCGCGCCAGGGCAAGAAAGTAACCATTTTGGAGATCATGCCCGAGATGAAAACCGGGGCTTTCTGGGCCAACGATTGGATGCTCAGGGACATGCTCAAGGCGGAAGGGGTCGAGATCTTCACCAGCACCAGCATCAGAGAGATACGCCCGGACGGAAGACTCATCTTGAGCGGGGCCAAGGAGGGCGAGATCCTGGCCTGCGACAGCCTGGTGTTCGCCGCCGGACTGACGGCCAACGACGATCCCTTTGCCGAATTCAACCAGGCCCTGCCCGAGGTCTACAACATCGGGGACAGCCATAAGCCGCGCAAAATAAAGGACGCCATCTGGGAGGCCTTCATGGTGGCCCGGGACGCGGGCGAGCCGCTGACATGAGCACGGGCTACCAGACCTTGCTCTTCGAGCAGGCCGAGGGCATCGGGCTTCTGACCCTGAACCTGCCCGAAAAGCTCAACGCCCATACCGCCCTGATGAAAGAGGAGCTGCACCATTTCTGGACCCAGCGCCAGAACGACATGGAATGCCGGGTGGTGATCCTCACTGGCGCGGGCCGGGCCTTTTGTGCGGGCGCGGACATCGCGGAGATGGACAACGAGGACAATCCCTTCTTTCAACAGTACGCCGACGATCTGTATTTGATGGAGTGCCGCATCCATGACCTGATTCTGCTCATGCGCCGGGCGCCCCAACCCATTATCGCGGCGGTGCACGGCTGGGCGGCCGGGGGCGGATTCTCCTTCACCATGGCGGCGGACGTGCGCATAGCCGACCCCACCGCCAAGTTCGTGGCCTCC
>JASFOZ010000081.1:0-11680 GCA_050116255.1 Desulfarculaceae bacterium | reverse complement strand
GCGTCTGCGCCGTATCCTGCCCTACGGGGGCCATTTCTTTGAAAAGGCGCTTTCCCCAGGAACCGCCCCTTGACCTGCGCCAGATGTTTGAGCAGATAAGACAAGGACGGCCTCCTGCTCGTACAGAGGCAGCGGGGTCATAGTAGTGCGGACGAACAAGAGGTACCGGCTTTGACTTTAAAGAGGTGAAAGACATGCCCTTTCTCGACCCAGCTCAACCCCTTGCCACCTGTGAATCAGACTCTTGCACCGGATGCGAAGTAAGCCAAAAGATACATTGCCACTTCAGGCCTTTGGATCTGGCTCATTTTTTAATAATTTGCCTGCCCGGATTTTTATTGGCAGGGGCGGCGATACTGGGCCAAAGTTGGTGGTGGTTCCTTCTGTGGCTGGCTATAGTGGTTACTTATTTCGGGCTGGTGGAGATACGGGTGATGTGCTCACATTGCCCCCACTATGCTGAACAGGGCTCAACCTTGTCCTGCTGGGCCAACCACGGATCACCCAAGCTGTGGAAATACCGGCCCGGCCCCATGTCGGGCATGGAGAAGCTGGTATTTTTTAGCGGTTTCCTGGCGGTCTGGGGTTATCCCCTGGTGTTTTTCATTTGGGCCGGGACCTGGCTGTTGCTTTTGGTCTACCTGATCAGCGTAACCGGTTTTTTCATGACCCTGCTGCTTTTTTTCTGCACCCGCTGTATGAACTTCGCCTGCCCCCTTAACAGAGTGGATCAGGATACCCGCCGGGAGTTCTGGCGTCGCAATCCCCAAGTAGGCGCTGCCTGGGAGGGGAAAACCGGCGCCATTTAGCTGCGCTTACCTGGCTGACGAACAGGTTGGACTTAATAGGCAAAAACCAAGTGAGCAGACAAAGGGCCGCTCACTTGGCGAGAAAACAGGTCTGGCGGGCTTCACCACCCACCGGTCAGAATGTCTTTAGGACTCAAATTCCTCACCGCACCAAGGGCAGTAATTAAAGCTGAAGTCGTGCACCGTCTCACCACAGGCGGAACAGCGGGTCACCATCTCGTTGGCGCAAAAGGGGCAATATACGAAACTGGCGCACTCCTGGCGCAGCTCGGGCGACAGGTTGTCCCACTGTTCGGAGCACATCTCTTCCTGACAAGCTTTTTCCTTGCGGGCGTTAGCCATAAAGGCACCTCTTTCGGGGTACGCTGGTTTTTATCTAAGTGATTTTTGCGCCAAGTATAGCATAAGGGGGCTGGGCCGGCGAGCGAGAGGCTGCGCCTTTACAGCCATGGCGCAGCTTCTTATACTTGATAGCCGACCTTGTTTCGGTCCGGAGCGGTGGAGAAAAAACATGCGCCTCAGCGCCCTTGAGCCAGCCTTGGGGGCCGGCTTTCCCTTTTCAGCCATCGTGGGCCAAAGGGAGATGAAGCTGGCCCTGATCCTGGCTGCTGTAGACAGCGGCCTGGGGGGCGTGCTGCTGCGCGGCGAAAAGGGCACGGCCAAGTCTACGGCAGCCCGTTCTCTGGCCTCATTGCTGCCCCTGATCAGGGTTGTGGCCGGGTGCCGTCTGGGCTGCGATCCCGAAGGCTGGCTCTGCCCTGAATGCCGGGCCCGGCTGGATTCCCTGGAGGCGGTTTTGGCGCCCACGCCCTTTGTGGACCTTCCCTTAGGGGCCAGCGAGGACCGTCTTTTGGGCGGGCTGGATCTGGAGGCCGCGGTCAGGCGGGGGCGGCTGGAGTTTAGGCCCGGCCTGTTGGCGCGGGCCCATCGCGGGGTTTTGTATGTGGATGAAGTCAACCTCCTGCCCCAGCATTTGATTTCCCTCATCCTGGATGCGGCCTCCTATGGATGGGCCCAGGTGGAGAGAGAGGGGATGTCTTTTTGCCATCCGAGCTCTTTCACCCTGGTTGCCAGCTGCAATCCTGAGGAAGGCCCTCTGGGTCCGCAGCTTTTGGACCGCTTCGGCCTCTGTGTGGAAGTCAGGGGAGAGCAGGACCCTAGCCTGCGCCAGAAAGTGCTTGAGCGCCGGCTGGCCTTTGAACAGGACCCAGCCGGCTTTGCCGCCCTTTGGGAGCCCCAGGAAGAGGAGCTGAGGAGGCAATTGGCCGCCGCCCGGTCTCGGCTGGCCCAGGTGGAGGTCAGACCCGAGGCCAGGCAAAAGGCCGCACAATTGGCATTTCAGGCCCGGGCCCAGGGACAGCGGGGTGAGCTTATCTGTGTGAGGGCGGCGCGGGCCCTGGCTGCCTGGCGCGGGATGGACCAGGTGGATTCCGGTCTGGTGGGCGAGGTGGCTCATCTGGCCTTGGCCCACCGCAGCGATGCCCAGTTCGGCAGCCGCCCCCAACCCTCAGTGCGGATGGCCCCGGGCCTGCCTGCGGAGGAGAGCACATCCCCGGCCCGGGTGATGAGGGTAGAGCACATAACCGAGGAAAAGCAGGCAGGCCAGGGCAAGGCCGGCGAGAGCACCCTGTACATTCTGTCGCCTGGTCCCGTAAAGCCCTTGTCCACCCGGGGCGGTGCCAAAGAAGGCACCAGCCGCAAGCAGGCCGGCCGCAGGCGCGCGCGCGAAACCTACGGCGACCGGGGGCGCTATATGCGGGCTTCGGCCCAGCGCCTGGGGCGCCCGCTGGCCTTGGATGCCACCTTCCGGGCAGCGGCCCCCCACCAAAAGAGCCGGCGAAGCCCCTCGGGACCGGCACTGGTGGTGCGCGATCATGACATCCGCGAGAAGGTGCGCGCCGCCCGCCGGGGGCGTCTGCTTCTTTTCTGTGTGGATGCCTCCGGGTCCATGAATGCCGCCGCCCGCATGCGCACCACCAAGGCGGCGGTTTTGGGCCTATTACAAGAGGCTTACCAGAAGCGTGACCGGGTGGGGCTGGTGGTCTTTGGCGGCAGCGGCGCCCAAGAGCTGCTTCCGCCCACCTCCAGCGTGGAGGTGGCCCGCCGCCGTCTGGCCGAGCTGCCCACCGGTGGCAAGACGCCTTTGGCTGCGGGCCTGGTAAAACTGGCGGCGGTGCTGGACCGGGAACTGGCCCAGGATCCCAAGCTCAATCCCTTGGTGGTGCTGCTCACCGATGGCCGGCCCAACGTACCCTTGCGGGCCAGCGCCTTGCAGGGGCCTGCCGGCAGCAAGGGAGGCGGCTGGGGAGATGGCTGGGGTGACGGCGGTTATGCCGACCGCGAGGTGCTGAATCTGGCCCGGCGTCTGGCCCGGGACCGGCGGACCCGCTTTGTGGTGGTGGACACCGACACCGGCAGTGTGCAAGAAATCAACCTTTGCCGTCCCTTGGCCCAGTATCTGGGCGGCGGCTGCGTTTCCTTGCGGAGGCTGACCAAAGAGAGGGTGTTGGACCTGGTCAGGAATAACTGGTAGGCAGAGGGGTGGCCTGTTGGCCCTGGCCCGGTGGCGTTTAATGGATATAATCATGGGGCCAGGATGCAGGTTCGATAAAAGAATCAGTCAGGGTGGTTTTGATCTTGGACATCGACTTGAAAGTATGTGCCTTTGTAAAAATGAGTAAAGCCAAGCAGGCGGCTGCTAATCAGGACGATTGATTTTTTATGCTTTAAATTGCTGCGGAGAATGACCGGCATCATGTCTGGAAGCTTTGAGCATAACGGGAGGCCCATCTTTCCCTTCCCCGCCTTGGTGGGCCAGCAGTCCATGAAAACGGCCCTGTTGATCAATGTGGTCAACCCCGGGGTGGGAGGGGTGTTGATCCGGGGCGAAAAAGGCACGGCCAAATCCACGGCCGTCAGGGCCTTGGCCGAGCTCTTGCCTGAACAGGAAAAGGTGGCCGGCTGCCCCTATTCTTGTGATCCCGGCGATCCTGGGGCCTTGTGTGCGGAGTGCGCAGCGCGTCTTAGGTCCGGTGAAGATCTGCCTCGGCAACGGGAGCGGGTACGGGTGGTGGAGCTGCCGGTGGGGGCCACCGAAGACCGCCTTTTGGGGTCGCTGAACCTGGAGAGCGCGCTCAAGGAGGGTAGGGCCCGTTTTCAACCCGGCATCCTGGCTGCCGCCAACCGCCAGATATTATACGTCGACGAGGTCAACCTTCTGGACGACCATCTGGTGGATGCCCTTTTGGATGCGGCGGCCATGGGCGTAAACACCGTGGAGAGGGAGTCGGTTAGTGTAAGCCATCCGGCCCGTTTCACCCTGGTAGGCACCATGAACCCGGAGGAGGGTGAGCTGAGGCCTCAACTCACCGACCGTTTCGGGCTCTGCGTGCAGGTGCGGGGGCTGAATGACCCCCAGCAGCGGGAAGAGGTGATCCTAAGGTGTTTGCAGTTCGAGGATGACCCAGAGGGCTTTTTCCGCAGCTTCGCCGCTGAGGGGCGCAAACTGAGCAAGCTCATCGCCAAGGCGCGCAAGCTTTTGCCCCGGGTGCAGGCCGGCCCCGAGATTTTACAGAGGGTGGTGCAGGTGAGCCTGGGTTTGGAAACCGACGGGCACCGTGGGGACTTGACCCTTCTCAAGGCTGCGCTCACCCTGGCCGCCCTGGATGGGCGCCGTCAGGCGGAATGGGAGGATGTGGACCGGGCCGCGCTTCTGGCCTTGCCCCATCGCCTGCGCCGGCGGCCCCTAGCAGAGATGGACTTTGATATAGCCGAAAGGATAAAGAGGATTTAGCCTTCCCAAGGAAGGGGAGTAAGTTCGGTGATCAATCCCGGTCCGCTCTCAGTCTCACCCTTGGAATTTTGCTTCCAGCTCTTTCAGCCGCCTGAGTAGTTCCTCCCGGGTGGGCAGGGCGGTGCCCGGCGGCGGAAAGATCTGGGCATACTCAGTGGCGGCGCGCTCAAAGCTGCCTGTGAAGTCCTTGAAGGCGGCCCATTCCTGAGGACGGCCCGCCCACTGGCTGATACGGAATCCCATAAGGGCCACGGCCCGGCAAAAAGGAGACCTGGGGTTCAGCTCCAGGGCCGGCAGCTCCTGGGCGGCGGCCTCGCGCAGGATATCGTCTTCCGGCACCAAGCCCAGGACCTCCAGATTCAGCCCCAAGTCCTCACGGGCCCAGCGCTCCAGTTGGCTGGCATAGACAAAATCGTCGACCAGCCGCACCCGGTTGAGCACAAGCTTGGGCCGCCAGCGATCCAATGCCGCTTTGGCCCTGGCCCCTTGGCCAGCCTGGACCTGGTCCAGGGCCTGCACCAGATCCACCATTTTCATGGCCCCCGGCCCCCGGGAGCGGGAGCGGAACTCCTTGAGCACCGCTTCGGTGCTGTTGTTGCGCCTGAAGATCCGGTCCAGGGCGCGAAAGAGGGCGTTTTTAAGAAAGTTGAAGCAGTTCAGCAGGGCAGGGCGCTCCGGCAGCATCACCACCATGGAAATGGGGCTGGTGAGAAAAAAGTCCATGACCGTGATAGAGGTGCCTGCGCCCAGGTCCATAATGATGAAGTCCGTCTTCAGCTTTTTTATGGAATGCAGCAGCTTCCGCTTTTTCTGGAATGAAGGGTTGGCCGTGGCCACCAACATGGCATCGCCGGGCACAAAGTCGAGCCCCGGCTCCAGCACCGGATGGACAACCTGGGTCAAGGGCAGGTCCCCCCTGGTGAGCACCTCCCCCAGGCCGGGCAAGTCGTTGGGAAGCCCCAAAAGGTTGTGCAGGTCCGATCCGCCCAGATCGGCGTCCACCAGGATCGTCTTCTGCTCCAGGCGGGCCAGGGCCAGGGCCAGGTTGGCCGCCAGGGCGCTTTTTCCGATCCCTCCCTTTCCGCCGGCCACGGGCAACACCACTGGGGCTGCTTTTTTATTCTTGACGCCCATGGCCGCAAATTAGCATAGAGATTGATCCCCCCTCAAGGCTTACACTTCCGTGAGCAGTGATTAGAGAAGGCTGCGAAGCTGAGCGGCTTCCACGGTTGCGTTTTTCTTCTCCACTTTACCAATAATTTAAAAGGCCTGGTCAGGTTCGCCTTCTGAAGGCATAATTGGTAGGATATCCCCCAGGAGGACCAAAAGAATAAATGGCCGTATCTGACACATCCAAACGTTTTGGGCGGGCCGGCAAGGAGGATTGGCGGCCGCGGGTGTTGGTTCTGGATGACGAGTGGTCCACCTTGGAACGGATTCGCGGCTTTCTCTCCGATGAGTTCGAGGTGAAGGTGGTCTCCAGGGCGGACCGGGCCATGGAGGCTATGGAAGCCGAGTTTTTCGACGTGGTGCTTACCGATGTGCGCATGCCCGACAAAGACGGCCTGACCCTGGTGACTGAGCTGAAGTCCAATTTCCCCGAAAGCCAATACATCCTGATGACAGCCTTCAGCGACATTGAAGACACCATAAGCGCCTTGCGTTTGGGGGTGTCCGATTACCTGCGCAAGCCATTTACTGAGGGAGAGGTGCGCCACGCCCTGCATCGCTGTTTGGAGCAGCAACGCTTGCGGCAGGAGGTGGCCAGCCTCCGGGCCGGTTACGTTGAGTCCTTAAAGGACGTTATCACCAAAGACGAAAGCATGATCGAGCTCTGCCGCCTGGCCCGTACCGTGGCATCTACAGATGTGACCATACTGGTCAGCGGCGAGACCGGCACCGGCAAAGGCCTTTTGGCCAAGGCGATCCACAATATAAGTCCCCGCAAGGAAAATCCGCTGGTGGAGATAGACTGCGCTTCCATACCCGGCACTTTGATAGAGAGCGAGCTCTTCGGCCACGAGCGGGGGTCTTTCACCGGCGCGGTGGCCCGCAAGCTGGGTAAAGTGGAATCAGCCGGCGGGGGAACCTTGGTCTTGGATGAAATCGGCGAAATGCCTCTGGACATGCAGTCCAAGCTGTTGCGGTTTTTGCAGAGCTTCAACTTTGAGCGGGTGGGCGGGACCAAAAAATTGCATGCCGACGTGCGCATCATCGCCTCCACCAACCGGGACCTGTGGGAAGAGGTGCAACAGGGCGCCTTCCGTCAAGACCTTTTCTACCGGCTGAACGTAATCCATTTGCACCTTCCCCCATTGCGCCAACGCCCTGAAGACGTTCCTTTGCTTGCCGACACTTTTCTCAAGCGCTTTGCGGTTAAATACGACCGGCCGGTAAGGTCTATCTCTCCCCACGCCTTGGGCCAATTAATGGAGCATGCCTGGCCGGGCAATATCAGAGAGCTTGAGCACACCTTGGAACGGACCGTGATCCTATGCCAGTCCCGGCGTATCGAGCGGTTTGATTTGAATCTGGTGCGGGTCTCGGAGCAGGCACCAGCCAAAATTGCGGCGGCTTCGCCTCCGCCGTCGTCGAGGCTGGATTTTGCCGACCTCTCCTCTTACCTGGCTTCATGCGAGCGGCATTTTTTGATGGACCTTCTGCAAAAGCACCAGGGACGTATTGGGGAAACCGCCAAGGCCGCCGGCATCAACCCAAAGACTCTTTACCTCAAGATGGGCCGTTATGGCTTGCGCCGCCAGGACTTCAGGCCTGAAAGCCAGCCGGATGATAAAGAGAGTGAAGAGCGGCCTGAATCGCAGAGCACGGCGGCGCGCGAATCAGCCTGATTTTGCCGCCTAAGCCTGGGCTGCCCTGGGCGAAGATTTGCATAATTAACTTTTTGCCAAAAGGGGGGAGTGTGAGATTTTTGTTGGCCAAGAAAATAGCCCTGGTTATTGTCTCTGTTTTGCTGGCAATGGTGGCTGTGCTGGGCTGCGCCTCAGGGCCTTCATCTTCCGGAGGGCAGGGGGCCATGGCCGGGATCGCCGTAGGTGGAACCGCCGGCGCCTTGATTGACCAGGACAACCGCTGGCGTGGAGGTATAATCGGCGGCGCCCTGGGGGCTGTTTTGGGCGGGCTGCTGGGTGAGATTAGCGACCGCGCCGCCCACGAAGCCGCCCAGGCGCAAAAGCCGGTGCAGTACACCAGCCAATCGGGCCGGCGGCAGGTTGTGGCCAAACCAGCGGGGGCAAAGGGCGACTGCAAGATCGTCACAGAGAGATATTATGAGAACGGCAAGCTGGTCAGGACGGTGGAAAGAGAAGTCTGTGACTAGCTGCTCTGGGCTCAATCAGGCGAGGCCCGCATCCAGGCCTCGCCTTTTTTCTTGGGCTCCAACCTTGTGTTCACCAGAGGGCAAAAGTAGAATGGCCTGAATCTTATGACAACCGCTATAAATTCAGCAAAAGACCCGGGCACCTTCAGCGGCGGCATCCATGGCGGCGACATATGGGGAGCGGCCCGCAGGCTGGACCTGCCGCTTTCGCAGATTTTGGATTTGTCGGCCTCCTTGAATCCCCTGGGCCCTCCGGCCGGGCTCCAGGAAGAAATAGGCAGGGCCTGCGAATTGATATGTCATTACCCGGACCGGCAGAATCTTGAGTTGCGTCAGGCCCTGGCCGCATACGTGGGCCTGGAGCCGGAGAATATTCTTCCCGGCAACGGCTCCACCGCCTTGATAAGATTGGTGGCCCGGGCCATGGACCTAAAGCGCATCCTGATTTTGGCGCCGGCCTTTGGCGAGTTTTCCCACTCCTTGGCCCTGACCGGCCGGCACTTTCATTTCCATGTCCTGCCGGAAGCCGCTAACTTCAGCCCTGCTAACGGGGACCTGGAGAAGATATGGAAGGCGGCTCCTTCGTGCGTGATTCTGACCAATCCCATTACGCCCTCGGGGGGGTTGGTGGATACGGAGTTCCTGACCACCCTTTTGCGCCAGTCGACTGCCCGCAACTGCTGGGTGATTCTGGATGAGGCCTTTATTGATTTTGCCCCCAAGGATTCGCGGACCTGGTCTTCGCCCCAGGTGCTGGAGCACCCGAAGCTGCTGGTCCTAAGAAGCCTCACCAAATTTTTCTGTCTGGCGGGACTGCGCCTGGGCTACCTCCTGGGGCATCGCTCAGCCCTGGGGCAGATAGCCCCCCTGGGCGAACCCTGGTCGGTAAACACTCTGGCCAGCCGGGCCGGCGTATATTGTCTGGCCCAGGAGGAGTACGCCCAAAAGACCCGCGCGGCGGTGAACCGCTGGCGGGAGGAGTTGATAAACCGGCTCCAGGGATTGGGCCTGAAGGTGTATCCCAGCCAGGTCAATTATCTGCTGGTGAGGCTCCCCCAAAACGGCCCCACCGCCGCCCAGGTGGCGGAAATTTGCGCCAGCCGAGGGATTCTGTTGCGCGACTGCGCCTCCTTCCCCGGCTGTTCGCCCTATCACCTGCGCCTGGCGGTCTGCACCACGGAGGAGCAAGAGCGGCTTTTTGAGGTGCTGGAACCAGCCTTGGCCGCTGGCGGTGAATAAAAAAGAAGCCATCCACTCGCCTTGGCTCCTTTGAGCCAAGAAGCCTGGGATGGCCCCTAATCGGAAAATCCCTTTAATTTACTACCTGATTCTTCCCTGTATCTCCTTGTCCATTCCCTTGCCGGTATCCTGGAATCGGCCCCGGAATTTTCTCGCTCTGGCTAGTGATATTGGGAACGGTAATAGCAGATCAAGCCACAGTTCAGGCAGCGTTTGGCCTCTGCCTTTGCCTGCTCTTCGCTATAGCCCAACTCCAATTCTTGATGAGGATCCAGCTTTTGTTCAGGAGCGGCCTCGGGCATGGCCTGGCGAGGTTCAGTCTGCATGAGGTTTTCCAGTTGGTTTACATCCAGAACCTCGGTCCCCGCCAAAATCATATTGGCGGGGGCAGACACCGGCTGGCCGCTGAGATAGGCATGGATGGAGGCTGCCGCCCGGCGGGCGGCGCCGATGGCCTCCACAGTGGCGGCATAGTCGCTCACGGGTTCGCCCTGGTCAAACAGGCCCCGGGGGCGTTGCGAGGGTTTACGGTAGGGCAAAATGGTCTCCCAGGCAGTGTCCTGACCGGAGATTTCCTCTTCCTGCCCGGCTGCCTTGGTGAAGATGAGTTCCGGCATTCTGCCGCTGACCGCGACCACGGCGTCCACTTCCAGAAGCTGTTCTTCGCCGTCTTTTAAAAAAACAACCTGGGTCAACCGGTCGCCCTTACCCCTCAGTCCGGTCACCTTGGCCTGGAAGACGATTTTTACGCCTTCGCCCTCGGCCTGGGTGATGGCCTCTGTCAGCTCCGGCACCTGTTGGCGCTGCCCGGGCCAGAGTATGGTGACTTCCTCGGCGCCCTGTTTTTTGGCCTGGCGGGCGGTGTCCAAGGCCCCTTTACCCCCTCCGGCCAGGGCCACCCTTTTGCCCAACTCCACCTTTTGGCCCATGGCCCAGGCCAGGTTCAGGGGCAAGAGCAGATAGAGGCCAGGGAGGCCGGGGGCGGGATCAGGCGTGTCGCTCCTTAAGAGCATGGAGTCCCAGCCGCCGGTGGCAAGCAGAACGGCCTCATAATTCTCGTCAAAAAGGCTGGCAATGCTGAAATCCTTGCCCAGGGCCTGGCCGGTATTGGCGGTGACGCCCATCTCCAATATGCCCTCTATCTCCCAGTCCAGGACCTCCCGGGGCAGTCTCGAGGGAGGGATGACCGTGCGCAAGAGCCCGCCCAGCTTGGGCAGGGCTTCATAAATGGCGGGGCTGTGGCCCAAACGGGCCAGGAACCAGCCGGCGGAGAGGCCCTCGGCGCCGCCGCCGATCACCGCCACTTTGCGGCCGGTGGCCGGAGCCCGGTAGGGCATGAGCCGGTTACCGCTGCTTCTTTCATAGTCAGATACAAAGCGCTTCAGGGGATTGATGGCCACGGGCTCGTCACTTAGATTGCGGCGGCAGGCCAGTTCGCAGGGGTGGGGGCAGATGCGCCCGCAGATCAGGGGCAGGGGGTTTCTCTCCTTGATCACCATCAGGGCCATATCATAGTTGCCCAGGGCGGTCTGGCGGATCTGTTCGGGGATGTTGATACCCGCCGGACAGGAGCGCTGGCAGGGGGCGGTGCACTCATCGGTGGTGTATTCGGCCAGGATGCGGTCGCTGACCGAGGTGAGCTGCATGATGCCCACCGGACAGGTGCGCACGCAGGTGCCGCAGCCGGTGCATTTGTATTCATCCACCACGGGCAGGCCCTCGGGGCTTATGCTCAGGGCGTCAAAAGGGCATGCCTTTACGCAAGAACCCAGGCCGATGCAACCCACCGGGCACTCCTTGGGACCCCCGGCCATCATTACGGCGCTGCGGCAGTCATTAAGCCCGGAATAATTGTATTTGACATCAGACCGCTGAACCGGGTAGCGGCACCCCACCTGGGCGATCTGGGGTTCGGTCTCGGTTATCTCCACTCCCATGATGGCGGCCACGGCGGCCTGCACCTCCGGGCCTCCGCCCACGCAGATGTTGGGGGCCGCTTTGCCGCTGGCGATGGCTTCCGCCGCCCCGGAGCACCCGGGAAACCCGCAACCGCCGCAGTTGGCTCCGGGAAGGTTTTCCTCCACCGCTTCAACCAGAGGGTCCACTTCTACATAAAACACCCGGGCGGCCACACCCAATCCCAGGGCTGCGGCCAGGCCCAGTCCGCCTATAGCCAACGCCTCAACAATCATTGAGAATCTCCTCCGCCGGGGCGGCCAGCCATTGGTTGCCTTTTCAGGCCGCCGGCCCAAAGTACATACTTACGCCGCTGTGGTTTCATATCCGCACCAACGCCGCTTGGCCCGATCTTTGGTATTCACTATGGGAAATATAGGATACCCAGAGAAATCGGCCCGCCCCCAATTAGACCTAAAAAGCAAAGTAAGTCAAGCGTCAAGCGCAGCCTAACCCAACTTAGGCGGTTAGGTGAAAAAGGCAAACCAGGGCGGTCATCCCTCCCAGGCGGTCTGTCCCATGGGAGTGACATCATAGCCGCCCAGG